>NZ_JBJGYM010000007.1:0-225191 GCF_054049995.1 Geodermatophilus sp. SYSU D01106
CCCCCCCCCCCCCCCCCCCCCCCCCCCCCCCCCCCCCCCCCCCCCCCCCCCCCCCCCCCCCCCCCCCCCCCCCCCCCCCCCCCCCCCCCCCCCCCCCCCCCCCCCCCCCCCCCCCCCCCCCCGCCGCGAGGACGGCGGGGCACGACGGCGCGACTGCGGGCGGGACCGGGGGTCCTCCGTCAGTCGACGAGGTCGAGGGCCGCGCCGACCACCGAGTCGACGTCGAGGCCGTGGTACCGGTACACGCTGTCGAGGTCGCCGCTCTGGCCGAAGCGCGTCACGCCCAGGTGCGCGGCCGGCACCCCGCGCAGGCCGGCGAGGAACGCCAGCGTGTGCGGGTGGCCGTCGAGGACGGTGACCAGCGGGGTGGCCCGGTCGGCCGGGAAGACGCTGTCGAGCACCCACGGCGAGGCGTCGTCGAGGCCGCGGCGCGCCTGGGCGGCGCGGAACAGCAGCCCGGGGCTGGTCACCACGACGACGTCGGCCGGGAAGCCGAGCCCGTCGAGCCGCTCGGCGGCGGCCAGCGCCTCGGGGACGAGCGCCCCCATCGCGGCCAGCGTCACCGCCGGGCGGGGCACCCGCCGCAGCGGGTAGGCCCCCGCCACCACCTGACGGCGGCGCCGCTCGCGGGCCGCGCCGTCGACCGGCACCG
Organism: Geodermatophilus sp. SYSU D01106; assembly: GCF_054049995.1. Lineage (NCBI taxonomy): Bacteria > Bacillati > Actinomycetota > Actinomycetes > Geodermatophilales > Geodermatophilaceae > Geodermatophilus > Geodermatophilus sp. SYSU D01106. Next base: position 653 of record NZ_JBJGYM010000007.1, read on the forward strand.
CGGCCAGCGCCTGGTCCACCGGCCGGGTGGACAGCCGCAGGTAGGCCGACTGCCCGCCCGGGCGGCCCATCTGCCCGAGCGCGGCGAGCACGCACCACTCGGTGTCGAGAGCGAAGGCCGGTTCGTAGGTCAGGCAGCCGGGCTGTTCCAGGCCGATCGACGGCGTGGTGATCGACTGGTGCGCCCCGCCCTCCGGGGCCAGCGTCACACCCGACGGCGTCCCCACCAGCAGCGACTGCCCGCCGGCGTAGATGGTGAACGACCACGGCTCCAGCGCCCGCTCCACGAACGGGTCGTAGAGGACGCCGATGGGCAGCAGCGGCTGGCCCCAGCGCGACCAGGTGGCGCCGAGCTCGCCGATCGCGCCCACCAGGTTGGTCTCGGCGATGCCGAGCTCGACGTGCTGGCCCGAGGGCCGCTCGCGCCAGTGCAGGATCGTCTCGGCGTCGTCGGCGAACCAGTCGCGGCGGTCCTCGTGCGACCAGACGCCGACCTTGTTCACCCAGCCGCCGAGGTTGGTCGAGCTCGACACGTCGGGGCTGACGGTGACCACCCGGCGGCCCACCTCGGGCGCGGCGCGGTTGAGGTCGAGCAGGGTGCGGCCGAGCGCCGCCTGCGTGGTGGCCGTGCCCGAGGGGGTGCGGCCGAGGTCGGCGGGGACGTCGGGCGCGGGCGCGCTGCCGGCCGCCGGGCGGGCGAGCCGGGCGGCCGCGGCGGCCAGCAGCTCCGCGGGCCGGCTGCCGGCCGGGAACCCGGCCCAGGGCTGCGCCGGGTCGACGCCGACGCGCGCGGCGAGCTCCTGCAGCTGGGCCTCGGTGAGCAGCGCGGAGTGGTTCTGCGGGTGGCCCTCGGTGGCCAGGCCGTAGCCCTTGAGCGTGTAGGCGATGACGACGGTGGGGCGGGTGTCGTCGATCTGCGCGAACGCCGTCCGCAGCGCGCTGAGGTCGTGGCCGCCGAGGTTACGCACCGCGGCGAGCAGGTCGGCGTCGGCCACCCCGTCGACGAGCCCGGCGATCGCGGCCGCCCCCGGCCCCTCCCCCGGCAGCTCGCGGCGGACCTCCTCGGCGGTGCGGCGCAGCAGCCGCTGGTACTCGGCGTTGCTCATGCCGTCGATGCGGTCGCGCAGCTCCGGGCCGCCGGGGCGGGTGTAGAGCTCCTCGAGCAGCGCGCCGTACTTGACGGTGAGCACCTGCCAGCCGGCCGCGGTGAACATGCCCTGCAGCCGGGTGGCGCCCATGGTGGGGACGACGCGGTCCAGCGACTGCCGGTTGAGGTCGACGATCCAGTTCACCTCGCCGAGCTCGGCCACCATCGGGTCGAGCACGGCCTCCCAGACCGCGCCCTCGTCGAGCTCGGCGTCACCGACCAGCGACCACTGCCGCCCGGTGCCCCCGGCGCCGAACTGGGTGTTGACGTAGCGGCGGGCCAGCGCGCCCCAGATCGGCGCGGTGGCCCCGATGCCGACCGAGCCGGTGGAGTAGTCGGCCGGGACGGGGTCCTTCAGGCGCGACGGGTAGGACTGCAGCCCGCCGAACGCGCGCAGCGTCGTCAGCCAGGAGGCGTCGAGCTGCCCGAGCAGGAACTCCAGCGCGTGCAGCACCGGGGAGGCGTGCGGCTTCACCGACACCCGGTCCTCGGCGGTCAGCTGCTCCAGCCACAGCGCGGTCATGATCGTGACCATCGAGGCGCTGGAGGCCTGGTGGCCGCCGACCTTGAGCCCGGTCGGGTTCGGGCGCACCCGGTTGGCGTGGTCGACGACCGCCGTGGCGAGCCACAGCACGCGCTGCTCGATCTCGCGCAGGGCGGCGTCGTCGGCGCCGGTGGCGGGCGGGCGCGGGGCGGCGAGCGTCATGGGTCTCCCGTCGGTGGGTGGAGGGCCAGCATGACGCGGGACCGGGGGTCCCCCACCGCGCGGCCCGGTGTGCCAGCGTGCTCCCCCGTGACCGCCCCGGACCGCACGACCCTGCTGCGCTCGCTGTACGCGGCGTTCAACGCCCGCGAGATCGACGCGGTGCTCGCCGCCATGTCCCCCGCCGTCGACTGGCCCAACGGCTGGGAGGGCGGCCGCGTGCACGGCCACGACGGCGTCCGCGGCTACTGGGAACGCCAGTGGGCGCAGATCCGGCCACTGGTGCGCCCGACCGGGTTCGACGCCCGGCCGGACGGCTCGGTCGCGGTGACCGTGGCCCTCACCGTCCGCGACCCGGGCGGGACGGTGCTGTCCCGGGAGACGGTGCGGCACGTGTACCGGTTCGACGGCGACGGCCTGGTGACCCGGATGGACGTCGAACGGACGGGCACCGAGCGGTAGGTGCCCCCGGCGCCGGGGCCGGGGGCACCCGGCCGGTCACGGCACGAGGATCGCGCGCCCACGCACCTTGCCGGCGTCGAGGTCGCGGATGGCGTCCACGGCGCGGTCGAGCGGGTACTGCTGGGTGTGCAGGGTGACCTTCCCGGCCTGGGCGAGCACCATCAGCTCGGCGAGGTCGGTGTAGGTGCCGACGATGTTGCCGACGACGTTCTTCTCGCCGGCGACGAACTCCAGCGTCGGGATCCGCAGCTCGCCGCCGTAGCCGATGACGTAGAGCGAGCCCGCCGGGCCGGTCATCCGCCAGCCGTCCATCTCCGCGCCCTGCTCGGCGACGAAGTCGAAGACGACGTCGGCGCCGCCGCCGGTGAGCTCCTGCACCGCCCGCACCTGGTCGCCGTCGGCCACCACGGTCTCGTCGGCGCCGATCTGCCGGGCGAGCTCGAGCGCGTCGGGGTTGCGGTCCACCACGACGACGCGGGTGCCCGACAGCGCCGCCAGGCACTGGACGCCGATGTGCCCGAGCCCGCCGGCGCCCTGCACGACCGCGGTCGTCCCGGGGTGCAGCAGCGGCAGCGCCTTGCGGACGGCGTGGTAGGCGGTGATCCCCGCGTCGGCGAGCGCGGCGACGTCGGCCGGGTTCGTCGACGGGTCGAGCTTCACGCAGGCGCGGGCGGTGGTGCGCAGGTACTCCGCCATCCCCCCGTCGTCGTTCGAGAGCCCCGGGAAGAACGCGTTCTCGCACTGCATGTCCCGCCCGGCGCGGCAGGCGGAGCAGAGCCCGCAGCTGGGCTGCGGGTGCAGGATCACGGTGTCGCCGACGGCGACGTTGGTGACGCCCTCCCCCACCGCGTGCACCCAGCCGGCGTTCTCGTGGCCGATGACGTAGGGCAGGTCCGGGTTCTGGAGATCGGCCCACTGGCCCTCGAGGATGTGCAGGTCGGTGCGGCACACCCCGGCGCCGCCGATCTTGACGATCACGTCGAGGGGCTCCCGCAGCTGCGGTTCCGGGATGTCGTCGAGCGAGGGGTCGGCGTGGTACTCGTGCACGCGCACGGCCTTCATCTAGCGCACCTCCAGGGGGATGAGCGGACGGTCGTCGGGGCGGGGGGTCTGGTCGGCCTCCGACCCCGGGTAACGGGTGGTGAGCAGGCCGCGGCAGAAGTGCGCGTTGCCGTCGACCGAGATGCGCACCGAGCGGGCCCGCCGCAGCACCATCGGCGCGTCGGCGGCATCGGGCCGGGTGCCGTCCTCGCGGAGCAGCACCGGGTCGGCGTCGCCGGCCGGCAGCCCGAGGGCCGCCCGCCGGCGGCGCAGGCCCTCGGCGGCGTCGGCCGGGAGGTCGGCGAGGGTGACCGCCCGGACGTCGGCCGACGGGTCGGCGCGCAGCAGCGCGGTGAGCGCCCGCTCCATGGCCGCGGTGTGCGCCTTGCGGACGAAGGTCGCCCGCAGCTCGTCCAGCGACTCCTCGGCCTCGTGCCCGAAGGTGCCGCGGTAGCCGAGCCCGGCGGCCAGCCCGCGGTTGATCAGGTCGGAGTCGGAATGGTCGTCGAGCTCCACCACCACCCGTCCGACCCCCGGGACGGCGGAGACGGCGTCGTGTGCGTCGGACACCATGAGCCAGGCGAAGTTCGGCGCGCAGAACGAGGTGGGCAGCCGCAGGTGCACCTCGACGGCGCCGCCGTCCGGGGAGTCGTCGACGGCCACCGAGCGGACGAACCCCAGGTCGGTGATCGGCTCGTCGAGCTCGGGGTCGACGACGGTGCCCAGCGCCGCGCGCACCGCCGCCTCGTCGACCCGGGTCGCGGGGCGGGGCAGGACCGCCGTCATCAGACGCTCGCCAGGTCGGCCGCGGCCGGCTCGCGCGGGCCGGTCTCGGTCTCGTCGGCCTCCGGCAGCCGCAGGTGCTCGGGCACGGGGAGGTCGTAGAGGCGGGCGGCGTTGAGGCCGAGCACCTTCTTCTTCTGCGCGACGGTGATGGGCGCGTACTCCGGGCTCATGTCCTCGGGGATCTGGAAGTCCACGAACTTCTCGACCAGCCACCTCGGCGTCCAGAGCGCGTAGTCGCTGGAGAACAGGATCCGGTCCTCGCCCAGCCAGTAGAGGAGCTCGCCCATGATCTGCGCGAAGTACCGCGGGCGGGTGTGGATGAACGGGATGGCGACCGCGAGGCCGGCGACGACGTTGGGCTCCTGGGTGGCGATCCAGCAGAAGTCCTCGAGGCGGGGCAGGCCGCAGTGCTCGACGACGAAGGTCAGGTCCGGGAAGTCGGTGGCCACGTGGTCGACGTCGGCCACGTCGAAGGCGTCGCGGTCCAGCGGGCGGATCGTCGGGCCCTTGTGGATGTGGATGTTCCTGATGCCGAGTTCCTGCGACAGCTCCAGGTAGCGCTGGGCCATCGGGTCGGTGAGCTTCCAGCCGCGGGACTCGCCGTGCCAGTCGGCGGTGTAGAGCTTCACGCCGGTGAGGTGCATGCGCTCGGCGGCGGCGCGCAGCGCGTCGAGGCCGTTCTCGCCGTCGCGCGGGTCCCAGTAGTGGTTGTAGGTCAGCTTGTCCGGATGGGCCTGGGCGAGGGCGAAGGCCTCCTCGGTCTGCCCGAAGCCGCGGTGGTAGAACTCCGCGAGCCGGGCCGGCTGGAAGACCGCGTGGTCGACGATGCCGTCGGCGAACACGTCGCGCATCAGCCGCTCGCCGCCCTGGTAGAGGTACTCCTCGTAGCCCCAGACCTCGGACTCCGGGGACAGGTTGCGGTGGTAGTCGTAGAAGCAGTCGATGAACTGCTTGCCGTGGACGTTGCGCTGGTTCTCCGGCCGCGCGTCCCACAGCGCGATGTGCGCGTCCACCACGTAGTACTGCTCGCCGTCCTTGGTGTACATCCGTCGGCCTCCGTCGGCTCCGGTCGTGAGCTGGGTCACGTGCTCGCCGCCGACGCTAGGGCGGCCGCGCCGCCGTGCACCCCCTCCGGCCGTCTCACTCTGAGACACCTCGGCACCCGCCCCGCCGCGTACATTGCCGTGACACAGGCCACAGCGGGAGGCGACCGTGGACGAGCCGGCCGGACCCGCGCCGCTGCCCGACCCCGCCCTCGCGCGGCGCCGCGGGACGGCGCCCCGGGTGCGCGCGTCCTGGCGGCGCAGCCAGGGCTACGGGGTGCCGCCGGACGAGGTGGTGCCGGTGTTCACCGGCTCCCCGGACACCGGCTCCCTGCTCTACGAGTGCGCCCACCGGGTGCTCAGCGACCTGCAGACGACGATCGCCAACGAGCCGGTGAGCCTGATGGTCGCCGACCCCGCCGGGTTCGTGCTGGCCCGCCTCGGCGACGACGCCTCGATCTCCCGGGCGCTGGACCGGGTGCACCTGGCGCCGGGCTTCTCCTACAGCGAGCGGCACGCCGGCACCAACGGCCTGGGGCTGTCGCTGGCCGACCGGGCGCCGACGCTGGTGCGCGCCGCCGACCACTGGGTGACCGACCTGCGCGGCTACACCTGCGCCGCGGCGCCCGTGCTCGAGCCCGGCACCGGGGAGCTCGCGGGCAGCATCAACCTCACCACCTGGTCGGACTCCTCCTCCGAGCTGCTGCTGGGCCTGGCGCAGACCGCGGCCAGCGCCACCAGCGCGCTCATGGCGGTGCGCAGCGGCGGCCGCCTCGTGCGCCCGGCGCCGCGCGGGGAGGTGTTCCGCGTGGTCGGCGGGTCGCTGGCCCCCGACGACGGCGACCCGTGCGTCACCCCCGCCTGGCGCACCGCCGTCGACCGGGCCGCGGTCGCGGTCTCCTCCGGGGCCGGGACGGTCGTCGTCGGCGAGCCCGGCGCCGGCAAGGCGACCCTGGCGGCGCTCGCCCGGCGGCGCCTGGCCGGACGGCAGCGGCTGCTGCACGCCCGCGCGCCGGAGGCCGGCGACGTCGCGCCGTGGCTGGAGCTGTGGACGCCGGAGCTGCGTGACGCCCACACCTGCGTGATCGTCTCCGGGCTGCACCGGCTGCCGGCGTGGGCGGCCGGGGAGCTCGCGCACGTGCTCGCGGCGGTGCGGCGCGCCGGGCGGCCGCAGCCGTTCGTGCTCACCGCGCCGGACTACGGCGCGCTGCCGGACCCGGTGGCCCGGCTGGTCGACGCCGTCGTCGAGGCGCCCGCGCTGCGCGACCGGGCCGACGACGTGCTGCCGCTGGCCTCGTGGACCGCGCGCCGGGAGCGGCACCGCGAGGTGGCCTTCACCCCCCGCGCCGCGCGGGCGCTGACCGGCTACGCGTGGCCGGGCAACGTCGCGCAGCTGCGCCGCGTGGTGCGCGAGGCGGTGACCCGGGCCGACGTCGTCGACGTGTCCCACCTGGCGCCGGAGGTGCTCGACGGCGGCGGCCGGGCGCTGACCCGCCTGGAGCGGCTCGAGCGCGACGAGATCGTGCGGTGCCTGACCGAGCCCGGGACGACGATGACCCGCGTGGCCGAGGAGCTCGGCATCGGCCGGGCCACCCTCTACCGCAAGATCGCCCAGTACCGGATCACCGTCCCCGACCGCTGAGGCCGCCCGCCGAGCCGGACCGCTCGGCCCGTCCGCCGTCCCGCTCCGGGGGCCGTGGCGTCCCGGCCGCCCTAGGGTCGGGCGCAGGAGGTGGGGCGGTGTCGGACGGGCTCTACATCACGGGCAGCGAGCCGGCGACGGGGAAGTCGGCGGTCGCCCTCGGCCTGTTCGACCTGCTGGCGCGGCGCGTGGGCCGGCTCGGGGTCTTCCGGCCGGTGGTGCGCAGCCGCGACGAGCCCGACCGGGTGGTCGACCTGCTGCTCCCCCGCGCGCCGGGGTCCCCGCCGTACGAGGCCTCGCTGGGCGTCACCTACGCCGAGGTGCTCGCCGACGAGGACCGGGCGCTGTCGGAGGTGGTCGCCCGGTACCGCGCGCTGGCGGCCCGGTGCGACCGGGTGCTGGTCGTCGGCACCGACTTCGGCGAGGCGGGCGCGGCCCGCGAGCTCTCCCTCAACGCGCGGATCGCGGTGAACCTCGGCCTGCCGGTGGTGTGCACGGTCTCCGGGCACGGCCGCGACGCCGCCGAGGTGGACCGCGCCGTCGACGTGGGCACCGACGCGCTGCGCCGGGCCGGCTGCGACGTCGTGGCGGTGGTCGTCAACCGGGTCGCCCCTGGCGAGCACGCCGCCGTCCGGGAGTCCCTGGCCGGGCGGGAGCCCGCCGCCTGGGCGCTGCCCGACGTGCCCGCGCTGACCGCGCCGACGATGGCCGAGATCGCCCGCGCCTGCGACGCCCGGGTGCTCGTGGGCGACGCCGCGGCCCTGCGCCGGGAGACCTCCGGCGTGCTGGTGGCCGCGATGACCGTGCCGAACCTGCTCGACCGGCTCGTCGACGACGTCGTGGTGATCACCCCGGGCGACCGGGCCGACGTGCTGCTCGGCGTCCTCGCCGCGCACCTGTCCGACGCCCTGCCGCAGCCCGCGGGCCTGGTGCTCACCGGCGGCCTGGAGCCCGCGGGGAGCGTGCTGGAGCTGGTGCGGCGCCTGCCCACGGTCGTGCCCGTGGTGCTCACCGACCTCGACACCCACGCGACGACGACGGTGGCCGACACCGTGCCCGGGTGGCTGAACGCCGAGGCGCCGCGCAAGGTCGACGTCGCGCTGGCGCTGTTCGAGGAGCACGTCGACGGCGCGGCGCTGCTCGACCGGGCCGAGGTGCACCGCGCCCGGGTGACCACGCCGCTGATGTTCGAGCACGGGCTGCTGGACCGGGCGCGCGCCGACCGCCGGCACGTCGTGCTGCCCGAGGGCACCGACGAGCGGGTGCTGCAGGCCGCCGACCGGCTGCTGCGGCGCGGGGTCGTCGACCTGACCCTGCTCGGCGACCCCGCCGAGGTGCGGGCCGCCGCCGTCCGCGCCGGGGCCGACGTGTCCGCGGCGCGGGTGCTCGACCCCTGTGACCCGGCGCTGCGCGAGGAGCTCGCCGTCGAGTACGCCCGCCGGCGCGCGCACCGCGGCGTGACCATGGACGCCGCCCGCGACGTCGTCGTCGACGTGTCCTACGCGGGCACGCTGATGGTGGCGCTCGGCATGGCCGACGGCATGGTGTCCGGGGCGACGCACACGACCGCGCAGACGATCCGCCCGGCGCTGGAGCTGATCCGCACCACCGAGGGCGTGTCGATCGTGTCCAGCGTGTTCTTCATGTGCCTGGCCGACCGGGTGCTGGTCTACGGCGACTGCGCGGTCAACGTGCACCCGGACGCCGAGCAGCTGGCCGAGATCGCGGTGACCTCGGCGGGCACGGCGGCCCGCTTCGGTGTCGAGCCGCGGGTGGCGATGCTGTCCTACTCCACCGGGGAGTCCGGCAGCGGCGCCGACGTCGACCGGGTGCGCGCCGCCACCGAGCTGGTGCGCGGGCGGGCGCCGGACCTGTCGGTGGAGGGGCCGATCCAGTACGACGCCGCCGTCGACGCCGGGGTGGCGCGCACCAAGCTGCCCGGGAGCGCGGTGGCCGGCCGGGCGACGGTGTTCGTCTTCCCCGACCTGAACACCGGCAACAACACCTACAAGGCGGTGCAGCGCAGCGCGGGCGCTGTGGCGGTCGGCCCGGTGCTGCAGGGCCTGCGCAAGCCGGTCAACGACCTGTCCCGCGGCGCCACGGTGCAGGACATCGTGAACACGGTGGCGATCACGGCGATCCAGGCGCAGGACCCGGCGCTCGACGGCACGGCGCAGGGGGACGCGTGAGCGGGCGGGTGCTGGTCGTCAACGCGGGCTCGTCGTCGCTGAAGTACCGGCTGGTCGACGTCGCCGCCGGGGAGGCGCTGGCCTGGGGGCTGGCCGAGCGGGTGGGGCAGCCCTCCGGGCGGCTCACCCACTCCCTGCCCGGCCGGGAGCCCGACGTGGTGGAGCGGCCGCTGCCCGACCACGGGGTGGCGCTGGGCGCGGCGCTGGAGGCGTTCGACCGCTCGGGTCCCCGGCTGGCCGACGCCGGGCTCGTGGCCGTGGCGCACCGGGTGGTGCACGGCGGCGACCGGTTCTCCGCGCCGGTGCGGGTGGACGACGACGTGCTGCGGGCGGTCCGCGAGCTCGCCACGCTGGCGCCGCTGCACAACCCGGTCAACGCCACCGGCATCGAGGTGGCGCGCCGCGCCTTCCCGGGGCTGCCGCACGTGGCGGTCTTCGACACCGCCTTCCATGCGACGCTGCCGCCGGAGGCGTACACCTACGCCGTCCCGCCGCAGTGGGCGCGGGACCACGGCGTGCGGCGCTACGGGTTCCACGGCACCTCGCACGCCTACGTCTCCCGCGCCGTCGCGGATTTGCTCGGACGCCCGCCGGAGGCGGTGAACACCGTCGTGCTGCACCTGGGCAACGGGGCGAGCGCCACCGCCGTCGCCGGCGGCCGCAGCGTGGACACCTCGATGGGCATGACGCCGCTGGAGGGACTGGTGATGGGCACCCGCTCCGGCGACGTCGACCCCGCCGTCGTGGCGCACCTGCACCGGGTGGCCGGGCTCGGGCCCGACGACGTCGACCGGGCGCTCAACTCCTCCAGCGGCATGCTGGCGCTGGCCGGCACCAACGACCTGCGCGAGGTGCACCGCCGCATCGCCGAGGGCGACGCCTTCGCCGCCCTGGCGCTCGACGTGTTCTGCCACCGGGTGCGCAAGTACGTGGGCGCCTACCTGGCGGTGCTGGGCCGCACCGACGCGATCGCGTTCACCGGGGGCATCGGCGAGAACGACCCGGTGGTGCGGTCGCGGTCGCTGGCCGGGTTGGAGCCGCTGGGCATCCGGCTCGACGAGGAGGCCAACGCCGAGCGGGTCCCGGGCGCCCGGCGGATCTCGGCCGGGGACGGCCCGGTCGCCGTCCTGGTGGTCCCCACCGACGAGGAGCTGGAGATGGCCCGCCAGGCCGTCGCCCTCCTCGAGGGCCAATAGCGCGACAAGTGCCCGCGGGTCCGCCGTCCCCGGGGGACGGCGGACCCGGGTCACTCAGTCGTCGTCGGTGCGGTAGCCCAGGTTCGGCGCGAGCCAGCGCTCGGCCTCCGCGAGCGTCCAGCCCTTGCGGCGGGCGTAGTCCTCGACCTGGTCGCGGCCGACCCGGCCCAGGTTGAAGTACCGCGACGCGGGGTGGGAGAAGTACAGCCCGCTCACCGCCGCGCCCGGCCACATGGCCATGCTCTCGGTGAGCTGGATGCCGGCGGTGGACTCGACGTCGAGCAGCGACCAGATGGTGAGCTTCTCGGTGTGCTCCGGGCAGGCGGGGTAGCCCGGCGCCGGGCGGATGCCGTGGTACTTCTCCGCGATGAGGGCGTCGGCGTCGAGGTGCTCGTCGGGGGCGTAGCCCCAGTACTCCGTGCGCACCCGCTCGTGCAGCCGCTCGGCGAAGGCCTCGGCGAGCCGGTCGGCGAGCGCCTCCAGCATGATCGCGCTGTAGTCGTCGTTCGCCTCCTTGAACGCCGTGACCCGCTCCGCCGAGCCGATGCCGGCGGTCACCGCGAAGGCCCCGACGTAGTCGCGCAGGCCGGTCGAGCGGGGCGCGACGAAGTCGGCCAGCGACTTGCGGGGAGACCCGTCCCGCCCCTCGGTCTGCTGGCGCAGCTGGTGCAGCGTCGTCAGGACCTCGCGGCGCGACTCGTCGGTGTAGACCTCCAGGTCGTCACCGCCGACCTGGTTGGCCGGGAACAGGCCGAAGACCCCGTTGGCGGTCAGCCACCGCTCCGCGACGATCCGGTCGAGCATCTCCTGCGCGTCCTCGTAGAGCCGGCGCGCGGCCTCCCCGGTGGTCGGGTTGTGCAGGATATCGGGGAACCGGCCGCGCATCTCCCAGGCGTTGAAGAACGGCTGCCAGTCGATGTAGCCGCGCAGCTCCTCCAGCGGATAGTCGGGCAGGGTGCGGACGAACTGGGTGGCCACGTGCCGGACGTGGTCGCACGCCGGCCCGGCGCAGGCGTCCAACGCCTGCTGCTGCAGCATGCGGGGGCGCGGCGGGGTGTAGGCGCTCCAGTCGATCGGCGTGGCCGCGGCGCGCGCGGCCTCGATCGGCAGCAGCGCCCGGGTGTCCTGGCGGGCGGCGTGCCGCTCGCGCAGCGCCGCGTACTCCGCGTCGGTCTGGGCCAGCAGCGCCGGCCGCTGCTCGTCGGACAGCAGCGCCGCGACGACGGGCACCGACCGCGAGGCGTCCTTCACCCAGATGACCGGCCCGTGGTACCGCTGCGCGATCTTGACGGCGGTGTGCGCCCGGGACGTCGTCGCGCCGCCGATGAGCAGCGGGACCTCGAAGCCCTGCCGCTCCATCTCCGAGGCCAGCGTGACCATCTCGTCCAGGGACGGCGTGATCAGCCCGGACAGGCCGATGACGTCGGCGCCCTCGGCCTTGGCGGCGTCGAGGATCTTCTGCGGCGGCACCATCACGCCGAGGTCGACGACGTCGTAGTTGTTGCACTGCAGCACGACGCCGACGATGTTCTTGCCGATGTCGTGGACGTCGCCCTTCGCCGTCGCCATGACGACCTTGCCGTTGGTCCGCTCGGCGTCCCCGGGCTGCTTCTCGGCCTCGATGTGCGGGATGAGGTGGGCGACGGCCTTCTTCATCACGCGGGCGGACTTGACCACCTGCGGCAGGAACATCTTGCCGGCGCCGAACAGGTCGCCGACGACGTTCATGCCGTCCATGAGCGGGCCCTCGATGACCTCGATGGGCCGGCCGCCGCGCGCGGCGATCTCGACGCGCAGCTCCTCGGTGTCGTCCTCGACGAACGCGTCGATGCCCTTGACCAGCGCGTGGGTGATCCGCTCCCCCGCCGGCAGGGACCGCCACTCCTCGGTGGCGACCTCCTTCACCGCGCCGTCGCCGGCGTAGTCCCCGGCGATCTCGAGCAGGCGCTCGGTGCTGTCGGGACGGCGGTTGAGCACCACGTCCTCGATGCGCTCGCGCAGCAGCTCGGGGACCTCGCTGTACACCTCGAGCTGGCCGGCGTTGACGATCGCCATGTCCAGCCCCGCGGCGATCGCGTGGTAGAGGAAGACCGAGTGGATGGCCTCCCGCACGGGGTTGTTGCCCCGGAAGGAGAACGACACGTTCGAGACGCCGCCGGAGACCAGCGCGCCGGGCAGGTTCTGCTTGATCCATCGGGTCGACTCGATGAAGTCCAGCCCGTAGTTCGCGTGCTCCTCGATGCCCGTGGCGACGGCGAAGATGTTCGGGTCGAAGATGACGTCCTCGGCCGGGAACCCGACCTGGTCCACGAGGACGTCGTAGGCGCGCTTGCAGATCTGCGTGCGGCGCTCCAGGTTGTCGCCCTGCCCGTCCTCGTCGAAGGCCATGACGACGACCGCGGCGCCGTACTTGCGGCACAGCCGCGCGTGGTGGACGAACTCCTCCTCGCCGTTCTTCAGCGAGATGGAGTTGACGATCGCCTTGCCCTGGATGTTCTTGAGGCCGGCCTCCATGACCTCCCACTTGGAGGAGTCGACCATGACGGGCACGCGGGAGATGTCGGGCTCGGAGGCGATCAGCTTGGTGAAGCGGTCCATCGCCGCGACGCCGTCGATCATCCCCTCGTCCATGTTGACGTCGATGACCTGCGCGCCGGCCTCGACCTGCTGGCGCGCCACGGCCAGGGCCGCCGGGTAGTCGCCGGCCTTGATGAGGTTGCGGAAGCGCGCGGAGCCGGTGATGTTGGTGCGCTCGCCGACGTTGACGAACAGCGAGTCCTCGGTGACGACGAGCGGCTCGAGACCCGACAGCCGCAGCGCGGGCCGCGCCTCGACCGGCGTGCGCGGGCGCTTGCCCTCCACGGCGGCGGCGATCGCGGCGATGTGCGCCGGGGTGGTGCCGCAGCAGCCGCCGACGAGGTTGACGAACCCGCTGTCGGCGAACTCCTCGAGCACCGCCGCGGTCTCCTCGGGCGACTCGTCGTACTCGCCGAAGGCGTTGGGCAGGCCGGCGTTCGGGTAGCAGGACACGAACGTGTCGGCCACCCGCGCCATCTCGGCGACGTAGGGCCGCATCTCCTTCGCCCCGAGGGCGCAGTTGAGGCCCACGAGCAGCGGCCGGACGTGCCGGATCGAGTTCCAGAAGGCCTCGGTGACCTGGCCGGACAGCGTCCGCCCCGACGCGTCGGTGATGGTGCCGGAGACGATCACCGGCCAGCGGCGGCCGCGCTGCTCGAACAGCGTCTCCAGGGCGAAGATGGCCGCCTTGGCGTTGAGCGTGTCGAAGACCGTCTCGACCATCAGCGCGTCCGCGCCGCCGTCCACCAGCCCGTTCGCCTGCTCGAGGTAGGCCTCGACTAGCTCGTCGAAGCTGACGTTGCGGGCGCCCGGGTCGTTCACGTCGGGCGAGATCGACGCCGTCCGGGTGGTGGGGCCGATCGCGCCGGCGACGTAGCGCGGCCTGTCCGGGGTGCGCGCGGTGGCGGCGTCGGCCTCGCGGCGGGCCAGCCGGGCGGCGGCCTCGTTGATCTCCCGGGACAGCTCGGCCATGCCGTAGTCGGCGAGGGACACGGCGTTGGCGTTGAAGGTGTTGGTCTCGATGACGTCGGCGCCGGCGTCGAGGTACTCGCGGTGGATGCCGGCGATGATCTCGGGCCGGGTGAGCACCAGCAGGTCGTTGTTGCCCTGCAGGTCGCTCGGCCAGTCGGCGAACCGCTCGCCGCGGTAGCCGGCCTCGCTGGGCCGGTCGCGCTGGATGGCCGTCCCCATCGCGCCGTCGAGCACGAGGATCCGCTGCTCGAGCAGGGCGGTGAGCTCCGCGGTGGCGTCGGGGCGGAGCTGCGGGATCTCGGTCACGGGCGTCCTCGGGGTCGCGGGGCGGGCGGGGCCTGTGCTGCAGCAGCAGCCGCCGGCGCGCCGGTGTTCCCGGGACGTCCCGGCGGGCCGACGTCATCCTCCCATCCCCGATCCACCGGGACGGGGAGCGCGACCGACGTAGGCTCGGAGAGTGACCGACCCGCAGTCCGCTCCCGACGACCTGCCCCAGCTGAACCGGCCGGTGGCGGTGGTCGCCTTCGAGGGCTGGAACGACGCCGGGGACGCCGCCACGGGCGCGCTCGAGCACCTCGAGCTGATCTGGGACGCCACCCCGCTCGCGGCGCTGGACCCCGAGGACTACTACGACTTCCAGGTCAACCGGCCGTCGGTCTCCCTGGTCGGGGGCGTGAGCCGGCGCGTCGAGTGGCCCACCACCCGTGTCTCGGTGGCCCGCCCGCCCGGCAGCGACCGCGACGTCGTGCTGATCCGCGGCATCGAGCCGAACATGCGCTGGCGCGGGTTCTGCGCCGAGCTGATCGAGCTGTGCCAGGAGCTCGAGGTGGAGACCGTCGTCGCGCTCGGCGCCCTGCTCGCCGACACGCCGCACACCCGGCCCACCCCGGTGACCGGCTCGGCCTACGACGCCGAGTCCGCCGAGCGCTGGGGCCTGGAGACCTCCCGTTACGAGGGGCCCACCGGCATCCTCGGGATCTTCCAGGACGCGTGCGTGCAGGCCGGGCTGCCGGCGATCAGCTTCTGGGCCGCCGTCCCCCACTACGTCTCCCAGCCGCCGTCGCCGCGCGCCACCGTCGCGCTGCTGCAGCGGGTGGAGGAGGTGCTCGAGCTGACGGTGCCGCTCGGCGCACTCCCCCAGCAGGCGGACGAGTGGGTCAAGACGGTCGACGAGATGGCCCAGGAGGACGCCGAGGTCGTCGAATACGTGCGCTCGCTGGAGGAGCGCGCCACCGAGAGCGACCTCTCGCAGGCCAACGGCGACCAGATCGCCCGCGAGTTCGAGCGCTACCTGCGCCGGCGGGGCTCCTCCCCCAACTGACGGCCCGGTCCGCCTCCCCGCCGCGGGGGGCGGACCACCAGTCGATTCGCTAGTTGGGGATAACGGCCGAACCGGCGCCAATGACGGCGTTCCTCGTCCGTTGCCGGTGCTGCAGGACCGGCAACGGACGAGCAACCCCGGCAATCCCCCACTCCTGGGGTGCTTTCCGATCCCCCGGGGTCCTACAGCGCCCCGGTGAACCGTGGACCACCCCAGGAGCGGGGCGGACCGAGCGGTCGTACTCGGTGATCCAGCTGTTCAGCCGCCGGCGTACGCCGAGGTGACGTGCCGTGAGCCTGACCTCGTCGCCGGGGCCGAGCAGGGCGCGGTCGGGCTGAGAACCGCCCGCTCACCGCTGGCCGCTGTCGACGCGGCCTGCACGTCGGCCCACACCTCGAGGTCGAACGCTCCCTCCGGCACGGCGCACCGGGGCGACCACTCGACGACGGCTACTGCTGGCGGAGGAGCGGGGCCATCCGGGCGGCGGCGTCGTCGTCGAAGAGCCGGTCGTGCAGGCGCAGCGCGAACCGGTCGGTCATCCCGGAGACGTGGTCGACCACCTGGGTGACCAGGTCGGCCTGGGTGTCGCGATAGGTGGCCGGGATGAGCTCGGGGTGCGCGAGGTGGTGGTCGACGAGCCGGCGGATGACGTCGACGGCGAGCTGCTTCTGCCCGGCCGCGGTCTCCGACAGGTACACCCGCTGGAACATGAACGCCCGCAGCTCGTGCATCGCGCCCAGGGCCTCCGGGGCCATCACCACCGAACCGCCGTCGGCCAGGGCCCCCTCGACGACGGCGTCGACCATCGCCCCCACCATCGCGCTGCCGGGCTCGCCGAACGCGGCCCGCGCGACGGCGGGCAGGTCGCCGGGCTGCAGCACCCCGGCCCGGACGGCGTCGAGCGCGTCGTGCGAGAGGTAGGCGATCCGGTCGGCGTAGCGCACGCACTCCCCCTCGCGCGTGGCCGGCGGCGGGGCGATCTTCCAGCTGTGCGCGCGGATCCCGTCGCGCACCTCCCACGTCAGGTTGAGGTGCTCGAGCACCTCCACGATCCGCACGCCCTGCGCCGCGTGGTGCCAGCCGCCGGGGACGTAGGGGTCGAAGGCGTCCTCGCCGATGTGCCCGAACGGCGAGTGGCCGACGTCGTGGCCGAGCGCGATCGCCTCGGCCAGCGTCTCGTTGAGCCCGAGCGCGCGGGCGATCGCGCGGGCCACCTGGGTGACCTGCAGCGTGTGGGTGAGCCGGGTGACGAAGTGGTCGCCGTCGGGGTTCAGGAAGACCTGCGTCTTGTGCTTGAGCCGGCGGAAGGCCTTGGCGTGCAGGATCCGGTCGCGGTCGCGCTCGAAGGCGGTGCGCAGCGCGTCCTCGGGCTCGGCAACGGCGCGGCCGCGGGTGGCCGCCGAGCGGGTGGCCGCCGGCGCGAGCCCGGACTCCTCCGCCTCGCGCGCGGCGCGGTCGGTGAGCATGAACCCCCCGGCGGCGGGGCCACCCGGGGAGCCGCCGCCGGCCATCAGCCGTCCTGCAGCGCGGGGTCGACCTCGATGCCGAGGAGCGCGTCGACGGCGTCGGCCACCACCGCGGGGGCGCCCTCGTCGGTCTCCCCCTCCCCGGCCAGCGTGGCGGCCGCCCAGGCGTCGACGGCGGCGATGGCGCCGGGGCTGTCGAGGTCGTCGGCGAGCCGCTCGCGCAGCGCCGAGAGCAGCGGCGCGGCCGGGGCACCGGCGGCGCGGGCCACCGCGCGGCGCCAGGTGGCCAGCCGCTGCTCGGCGTCGGCGAGCAGGTCCGGCGTCCAGGCGCGGTCGGTGCGGTAGTGGCCCGACAGCAGCGCCAGCCGGATCGCCATCGGGTCGACGCCCTCGCCGCGCAGCTTGGAGACGAAGACCAGGTTGCCGCGGCTCTTGCTCATCTTCTCGCCGTCCAGGCCGATCATCGCCGCGTGCACGTAGGCCCGGGCGAACGGCTTGGTCGCGGTGAGCGCCTCGGCGTGCACGGCGGAGTACTCGTGGTGCGGGAAGACCAGGTCGCTGCCGCCGCCCTGGACGTCGAAGCCCATGCCGATGGTGTCCAGCGCGATCGCGGCGCACTCGATGTGCCAGCCGGGGCGGCCGGCGGTGCCGCGCGGCCCTGCCCAGGACGGCTCGCCCTCGCGGGCGCCGCGCCACAGCAGCGGGTCGAGCCGGTTGCGCTTGCCCGGGCGGTCGGGGTCGCCGCCGCGCTCGGCCGACAGCGCGAGCATCGTCGTCTCGTCGTAGCCGGACTCCTCGCCGAAGCCGGGCGCCTGCGCGACGTCGTGGTAGACGTCGCCGGTGCCGTCGTCGAGGACGTAGGCCAGGCCCTCGTCGAGCAGCGTCTCCACGTGGGCGACGATCAGCGGGATGGCGGCCACCGCGCCGACGTAGTCGTCGGGCGGGAGCACCCGCAGCGCCGTCATGTCCTCGCGGAACAGCGCGGTCTCCCGCATGCCGAGCACGATCCAGTCCTCGCCGTCGCGGTCTGCGCGCTCGAGCAGCGGGTCGTCGATGTCGGTGACGTTCTGCACGTAGTGGACGGCGTGCCCGGCGTCGCGCCAGAGCCGGTTCACCAGGTCGAAGGCCAGGTAGGTGGCCGCGTGCCCGAGGTGGGTGGCGTCGTAGGGCGTGATGCCGCAGACGTAGATCCGCGCGACCGGGCCGGGCTCGGTGGCCACGACCTCCCCGCGGGCGGTGTCGAACAGCCGCAGGACGGGGCCGGGGCCCGGGATGGTCGGGAGGAGCGGGGCGGGCCAGGCGAGCACGACGCCGAGCCTAGTTGCGTGCCCGCCCTCACCCCCGCCGACGACGTGCCTGTGGACGCCGTCAGTCGTCCTCGTCCACCCAGTCCAGCGTGCGCGCGACCGCCTTCTGCCACTTGCGGTAGTAGCGCTCGCGCTGCTCGACCGGCATCGACGGCGTCCACCGGCGGTCCTCGGCCCACTGGGCGGTGAGCTCGTCGAGGCCGGACCAGAAGCCGACGGCGAGGCCCGCGGCGTAGGCGGCGCCCAGCGCGGTGGTCTCGGCGATCCGCGGCCGGACGACGTCGACGCCGAGCACGTCGGCCTGGAACTGCATGAGCAGCTCGTTGACCACCATCCCGCCGTCGACCCGCAGCTCCCGCAGCGGCACCCCGCTGTCGGCGTCCATGGCCTCCACCACCTCGCGGGTCTGGTAGGCGGTGGACTCCAGCACCGCGCGCGCGAGGTGGCCGCGGTCGACGTAGCGGGTGAGCCCGACGAGCGCGCCGCGGGCGTCGGAGCGCCAGTGCGGGGCGAACAGGCCGGAGAAGGCGGGCACGAAGTAGGCGCCGCCGTTGTCGTCCACCGAGCGGGCGACCGCCTCGATCTCGCCGGCGCCGCCGATGACCCGCAGGTTGTCGCGCAGCCACTGCACCAGCGAGCCGGTGACCGCGATCGACCCCTCCAGCGCGTACACCGGCCGCTCCTCGCCCAGCCGGTAGCAGACGGTCGTGAGCAGGCCGTTCTCCGAGCGGACCGCCGTCTCCCCGGTGTTGAGCAGCAGGAAGTTGCCGGTGCCGTAGGTGTTCTTCGCCGTCCCCGGGGTGAAGCAGACCTGCCCGAAGGTGGCCGCCTGCTGGTCGCCGAGCGAGCCGGCCACCGGCACCCCGGCCAGCGCGCCGGCCTTCCGGCCCTCGCCGTACACCTCGGAGTTGGAGCGGATCTCCGGCAGCATCGACGTCGGGATGCGCAGGTCGGCGGCGATCGACTCGTCCCACTGCAGGGTGTGCAGGTCCATGAGCAGCGTGCGCGAGGCGTTGGTGACGTCGGTGAGGTGCAGGCCGCCGTCGGGGCCGCCGGTGAGGTTCCACAGCAGCCAGCTGTCGATCGTGCCCATGAGCAGGTCGCCGCGCTCGGCCCGCTCGCGGGCGCCGTCGACGTTGTCGAGCACCCAGGTGACCTTGGGGCCCGCGAAGTAGGTGGCCAGCGGCAGGCCGGTGCGGTCCTTGTAGCGGTCGGCGCCGCCGCCGAGCTCACCGAGTTGCTGGCAGATCGCGTCGGTGCGGGTGTCCTGCCAGACGATCGCGTTGTACACCGGCTCGCCGGTGTGCCGGTCCCAGACGACGGCGGTCTCGCGCTGGTTGGTCAGCCCGACGGCGGCCAGGTCGCCGGCGACGGCGTTCGCCCGGGCCAGCGCCAGCCCGACGACCTCGCGGGTGTTGGTCCAGATCTCCACCGGGTCGTGCTCCACCCAGCCGGCGCGCGGGAACAGCTGGCGGTGCTCCTCCTGGGCGCTCGCGACCACCGCGCCGGCGGGGTCGAAGAGGATGCAGCGGGTGCTGGTGGTGCCCTGGTCGATGGCGGCGACGTACCGGGTCAACGGGGACCTTCCAGTCGGGGGACGGCTCAGGCGACCGGCGCGAACGGCCGGATCTCGGGGGCCTGCAGGCGGGCGCGCTCGGCGGAGGTGTCGTCGGGCATGGCCTCCGCGGCCCGCTCGGCCTCCACGCGGGCGAGGTAGGTGGCGACCTCGCGCTCGGTCTGCCCGTCGTCCCAGCCGAGGAGACCGGCCATGAGCTCGGCGGCGGGGCGGGCCGACGCCGTCCCCCGGTCGGACTGCTCGTAGGACAGCCGGGTGCGGCGGGTGAGCACGTCCTCCAGGTGCAGCGCGCCCTCGGCGGTGACGGCGTAGACGACCTCGGCGCGGACGTAGTCCGGCGCGCCCTCCAGCGGTCGGCCGAGCTCGGGGTCGGCGTCGACGAGGGCGAGCAGCTCGTCGACGAGGCTGCCGTAGCGGTCGAGCAGGTGCTCCACGCGGGTCTCGGTCCAGCCGTGCGCGCGGGCGAGGTGGGCCTTGCGGTTCCAGCGCACCCGGTAGCCGTCGGCGCCGGCCAGCGGCAGCTCCTCGGTGAGCGAGGCCGGGACCGGCGCGTCGGGGTCCTCGCCGGGCGCCCGGTCGGCCAGCGCCATGTCGACGACGTCACGGGCCATGACGCGGTAGGTCGTGTACTTGCCGCCGGCGATCACGGTCAGGCCCGGGCGCACGGTGGCGACGGTGTGCTCGCGCGACACCCGCGTCGTCGCCTCGCCGTCCTCCCCCACGGGCTGCAGCAACGGGCGCAGGCCGGTGTAGACGCCGAGGACGTCGTCGCGGGTGAGCGGCCGCTCGAGCACCGCGTTGGCGTGCTCCAGCAGGTAGTCGACGTCGGCGGCGGAGGCCACCGGGTGGTCCTTCGCGAGGTCCCAGGGGGTGTCGGTCGTGCCGATCACCCAGTGGGTGGGCCACGGGATGATGAACAGCACGCTCTTCTCGGTGCGCAGGATGAACCCGTCCTCGCCGGCGATCACCTCGCGCGGCACGGCGATGTGCACGCCCTTGGAGGCCCGCACGGTGAGGCCCTGGGCGGCGAAGAGCTCCTGGGTCTGGTCGGTCCACACGCCGGTGGCGCCGACGACGTGGCGGGCGCGGATCTCCAGCTCCCGGCCGGTCTCCAGGTCGACCGCGCGCACGCCCGCGACCCGGCCGTCCTCCTCCAGGTAGCCGACGACCTGGGTGCGGCTGGCGGCCAGCGCCCCGTGGCCGACGGCGGTGCGCACGAGCACCTGCACGAGCCGGGCGTCGTCGACCTTGGCGTCCCAGTAGCGGATGGCGCCGACGGCGACGTCGTCCTTCAGCGACGGCGCGATGCGGCGCAGCTCCTTCTTCGACACGTGCCGGTGCAGCGGGACGCCGTGCCCGCCGACGCGGCCGAGCAGCCCGCCGAGGGTGTCGTAGAGGGCGATGCCCGCGCCGGTGTAGGCGCGCTCCCACACCCGGTGGCGCAGCGGGTAGAGGAACGGCACCGGGTGCACCAGGTGCGGGGCGAGCCGGCCGACGAGCAGGCCGCGCTCGTGCAGCGCCTCGCGGACCAGGGCGAAGTCGAGCATCTCCAGGTAGCGCAGCCCGCCGTGGACCAGCTTGCTGGCCCGGCTGGAGGTGCCCGAAGCCCAGTCGCGCTGCTCGACCAGGCCCACCGACAGGCCGCGGCTGGCCGCGTCGAGGGCGGCGCCCGCGCCGGTGACCCCGCCGCCGATGACCAGGACGTCGAGCACGTCGGCGGACATGCGGGCCAGGGCGGCCGTGCGGACCTCGGGCGAGAGGGCGGTGGACACCGGGGAGCACTCCTGCGGGGACGGGACCGGCCGGGCGACACCGCAAGCTTCCCCTGCCGGGACGACGGTCCGCGACCCGCGCGTTCCGCTAGCGTCGCGCCCGACCGGGAGGAGGCCGCCCGTGGACCCGTCCGCGCACCTCGCGGCGCTGCGCCGCACCGACGCCCGCTTCGCCGACGCCGCCGCCGAGGCCGTCCTGGCCGCCGGCTGGCGCGCCCCGGTGCCCGGCTGCCCCGGCTGGACGCTGGCCGACCTGGTCTGGCACCTCGGCGAGGTCCAGCACTTCTGGTCGTGGGTGGTCCGCACCCGCGCGACGTCGCCGGAGGGCTACGTCGAGCCCGCCCGCCGTCCCGACGACGAGCTGCTGGGCTGGTCGGCCGGGCAGTCGGCGGAGCTGGAGACCGTGCTGGCCGCCGCCGACCCGGGCGATTCGGTGTGGACGTGGGCGCCGCAGCGCGACGTCGCCTTCGTCGCCCGCCGGCAGTGCCACGAGGCGGTGGTGCACACCGTCGACGTCGAGCAGGTCCTCGGCGACGTCCGCCCGATCCCCGCCGACGTCGGCCTCGACGGCCTCGACGAGTGGCTGGAGGTCATGGTGCCCGGGGCGCTGCCGTCCGGCCCGCCCGACGGCGCGCACCCGGTGGTATTGCACGCCATCGACGCCGGGGTCGAGCGGACGCTGTTCGCCAGCAGCCGCCCGCACCCGGTGGCCACGCTGCGCGGCACGGCCGGCGACCTGCTGCTCGCCTGCTGGCAGCGGGTGCCGCTGGAGGTGCTCACCGTCGACGGCGACGGGCTCCAGGCGGCGGCGATGCTGGCGGCGGTCGACCTGTCCTAGGGCCAGGTCCGGGCGGAGCGCTCGAACGCCTCGTCGTCCTGCACGGCGACCACGCAGAAGACCAGCCCGGCCGGGTCGGTCATCTGCCACAGGCCCCGGCCCTGCGGGTCGGCGGCCTCGACGTGGCGCAGCCGCCGGGCACCGAGCGCCTCGAGGCGGGTCACCTCGGCCTCGACGTCGTCGCTCTCGACGTCCAGGTGCCAGCGCGGCGGCGTCCCCTCCCCCGTGCGCTGCACCTCCAGCCGGAGGTCCCCGGCGACGGCGCCCAGCGGGATCCAGGCGTCGTCGGCGGGCGACGGTGTCGCCTCGCGGCCGGTGACGCCGGCCCAGAAGTCCGCGCCCGGCCGGTGCAGGTGCGGCGGGAGGTCGAGCAGGAGGATCGCGACGCGGCTGCGGTGGGGCACGGACGGGTCCTGCCCCGGACGGGCGGCGCTACTCCCAGGTGCGGGCGTGCCGCTCGAAGGCCTCGCCGGTCTGCACCCCGACGACGCAGAAGACCAGCCCGGCCGGGTCGGTCATCTGCCAGAACGAGCCCATGTCGGCCGTCCGCGTGGCGCCCAGGGCCTCGAGCCGGGCGACCTCGGCGGGGATGTCGTCGGTCTCGACGTCGACGTGCCAGCGCGGCGGCGTCCCCTCTCCCGTGCGCTGTACCTCGAACGACAGGCCGCCGCCGAGCATCCCGAGGCGGTGCCAGGCGGGGTCGGTCATGTCCGGCTCGACGGGGTTGCCGGTGGCCGCCGACCAGAAGTCGGTGCCGGCGGCGTGCACCTCCGGCGGCAGGTCGAGCAGCAGGACGGCGAGGCGGCTGCGGTGCGGCATGGCACCGAGTGTGTGCGCCGGCGCCGCGTTCCGGGGGCCGTCCTGCGGCGCCGGCGCACGCGCTCGTACCCCGGCGGCCCGCTCCGGCGCCGGTTGCGGGCCACCCGGGTCCAGCGGTCCGCGGTGTGCGCCGGCTCAGCTCAGAACGGCGGCCAGGGCAGGGCCGGCCACTCCCCCGACGGCTCGGGGTGCAGCTGCGTGCGCAGCAGCTCGGCCACCCGCTGCTGCGTGCACCGGACCTCGCGCCGGGTCAGGTGCTCGTGCAGGGCCTCGCCGAGGTCGCCGCGCAGGTCGTCGGCGAGCCGCTCCAGCACCGCCAGCGCCTCCAGGGGCAGCGGCTTGCCGGCCCAGCGCCACAGCAGCGTGCGCAGCTTCGGGTCCGGCGAGAAGCAGATCCCGTGGTCGACGCCGTACACGTGCCCCGACGTCGTCGGGATGATGTGCCCGCCCTTGCGGTCGGCGTTGTTCACCACCGCGTCGAACACCGCCATGCGCCGCAGCCCCGGGTCGTTCGAGCGGACGAACGCGACCAGGTCGACGTCGGGGTCGCCGTCGATCCACAGCTGCACCATGCCGGGGCCGAACGGGCCCTCGCGCAGCACGGTGGGCGGCACGACGTCCCAGCCGGTGGCCTCCGAGACCAGCGCCGCGGACACCTCCCGCCCGGCCAGCGTGCCGTCGGGGAAGTCCCACAGCGGGCGCTCGCCGGCGACCGGCTTGTAGACGCACTCGGCCTCGAGCTCGGGCGTGCGGATGGTGCCGACCAGCGTCACGTTGCTGGCGTCGAGCATCCGGCCCTCGAGGTCGATCTCCCCCTCGAGCAGCAGCGCGCGCGTCTCGGCGTCGGTGGCCGGCGCGCGCAGCTCCCCCGCGGGCTGCTCGCTCATCGCAGCGGGCCGGCGGTCAGCGGCGGTAGCCGTTCTGCCGGGGGCAGACGTGCCCGGTCGGGTCCAGCGGCAGCGAGCACAGCGGGCACGAGGGCCGGCCGGCGGCGACGACGCGGCGGGCGCGGGCGACGAACGAGCGGGCGGCGCCGGGGGTGATCGTCACGCGCAGCGCGTCGGGGCCCTCCTCGGCGTCGGAGAGGATCGCCTCCTCGTCGACCGGCTCGTCGGTGGCGGCCACGGCCTCCACGACGACGGCCTGCGCCTCGCCGTCCCACGCCAGGCCCATGGCCGCGACGCGGAACTCCTCGTCGACGGGCGCGGTGAGCGGCTCGAGGTCGTCGACGTCGGCGGTCGCCGGCACCACGGTGCCCGGGCGCGTGGCGATCTCGTCGAGCAGCTCGTCCATGCGCTCGGCGAGCACCTGCACCTGCGACTTCTCCAGGGCGACGCTCACCACCCGGCCGTCGTCGTCGGAGGCCTGCAGGAAGAACGTGCGGTCCCCCGGCTGGCCCACCGTGCCGGCGACGAACCGGGTCGGACGCTCGAAACGGAAGACCTGGCGCGGCACGCTGCCAGGTTACGCGGCGGTACGGACGGCGGCGCCGCCGTCAGGAGGACGCCGCGCCCGCGCCGCCGCCCACGACGGCGTCGGAGTCCCGCCCCTTCCGCCGCCGGGGCCGCTTCTTCGGCGGGACGAGCGCGGCGACGTCGCCGCCGGTGTCGTTCATCCGCACCACGAAGGGCCGGGTCTCGGTGTAGGTGACCACCGAGATCGACGCCGGGTCGACGACGATGCGCTGGAAGGCGTCCAGGTGCAGGCCGAGCGCGTCGGCCAGGACGGCCTTGATGACGTCGCCGTGCGAGCAGGCCAGCCACACGGCGTCGGGGCCGAGGCGGGCGTTCCACTCGCGGACGGCGGCCACCGCGCGGGCCTGGGTCTGCGCCAGGCCCTCGCCCTCGGGGCCGGGGAACACCGCGGCGGAGGGGTGCTGCTGCACGACCTTCCACAGCGGCTCCTTGACCAGCTCCTTGAGCGGCCGCCCGGTCCAGTCGCCGTAGCGGGCCTCGCCGAGCCGGTCGTCGGTCTGCAGCTCGGCGTCGCGCCCGTCGAGCACCGCGCCGGCGGTCTGCCGGCAGCGCTCGAGCGGGCTGCTGACCACCGCCGCGAGCGGCACGGGCGCGAGCCGCTGGGCGACGGCGGCCGCCTGCGACCGCCCGGTCTCGTCCAGCTCGACGCCGGGGCTCCAGCCGGCGAGGACGCCGCCGGCGTTGGCCGTCGTCCGGCCGTGCCGGAGGAGGATGACGGTGGTCACGGCGCCGAGACTAGGCGGGCCCCGCGGACGACGCCGTCCCCTCAGTTGGCGGCCAGCACCCCGGCACCGACCAGCGCGAGCAGCGCGAGGCCCAGCACCACGCGGTAGACGACGAACGGCGTGAAGGTGCCGCGGTCGAGGTAGCGCAGCAGCCAGGCGATCACCGACAGGCCGACGCCGAAGGCGATGACCGTGGCGAGCAGCGTCGGCCCCCAGGAGATCGTCTCCCCGGCGACGTCGCCGGTCAGCGTCTCGTAGACCTGGAAGAAGCCCGAGCCGAGCACCGCCGGGATGGCCAGCAGGAACGAGTACCGGGCAGCCGCGGCGCGGGTGTAGCCGAGGAACAGGCCCATGGTGATCGTGCCGCCGGAGCGGGAGACGCCGGGCACGAGCGCCATGGCCTGGGCGAGGCCGAACAGCAGCCCGTCGCGGACGGTGAGCTGGCGCAGCTCCCGCTGCTTGCGGCCCACCCGGTCGGCCGCGTAGAGGACGAGGGAGAAGGCGACCAGCATGATCGCGACGATCCGCAGGTCGCGGAACGTCGTCTCGATGTCGTCCTGGAACAGCAGGCCGAGGACGACGATCGGGATGCTGCCGACGATGATCAGCCAGCCCATGCGGGCGTCGGGGTCGCTGCGCAGCGACCGGTCGAACAGCGCCTTGACCCAGGCGACGACGATCCGCGCGATGTCCCTGCGGAAGTAGAGGAGCACCGCGGCCTCGGTGCCGATCTGCGTGATCGCGGTGAACGCCGCGCCCGGGTCACCCCAGCCGGCGGCCTCGCCGACGACGCGCAGGTGCGCGCTGGAGGAGATCGGCAGGAACTCCGTGAGCCCCTGCACCAGCCCCAGGACGATCGCCTCGAACCACCCCACGGCCGCTAGCCCCGGGATCCGGAGGGACGGCGGGCGGCGGAGCGAAGCGGCGGCACGGGAGGACAGCCTAGGTCCGGCCCCCTCCGGGCCCGGGCTGCGACCCGCGAGCGCTCCGCCACACGCCCGCGACACCCCGTGCGCCCCCGGCCGCTGTCGGTGTCCGGCGGTAGGTTGGCCGGTCGTGGAACAACGGGCGCTGGGGCGCAGCGGCCTGGTCGTCTCCCGGCTGGCGCTGGGCACCATGACCTGGGGCCGGGACACCGACGAGGACGAGGCCGCGATGCAGCTCACCGCCTTCGTCGACGCCGGCGGCACCCTGGTCGACACGGCCGACGTCTACTGCGACGGCGACAGCGAGCGCCTGCTGGGCCGGCTGCTGTCCGACGTCGTGCCGCGGTCGGAGGTGCTGCTGGCCACCAAGGCCGTCGGCCGCACCGGCCCGGGCCCGCTCGGCCGCGGCGCCTCCCGCGGGCACCTGCTGGCAGCCCTCGACGGGTCGCTGCGCCGCCTCGGCGTCGACCACGTCGACCTGTGGCAGCTGCACGCCTGGGACGACGTGACGCCGCTGGAGGAGACGCTCGCCGCCTGCGACGCCGCCGTCGCCTCGGGGCGGGTCCGCTACGTCGGGATCAGCAACTACACCGGCTGGCAGACCGCGCAGGCCGCCACCTGGCAGCGCGCCTGGCCCGGCCGCACGCCGCTGGTGAGCACGCAGGTCGAGTACTCGCTGCTGCAGCGCGGCGTGGAGCGGGAGGTCGTACCGGCCGCCGAGGCGCTGGGTCTGGGCGTTCTGCCGTGGTCGCCGCTGGGCCGCGGGCTGCTCACCGGCAAGTACCGCACGGCGACGCCGGAGGGCTCCCGTGGCGCCTCCCCGCAGTGGGCCGGCTTCATCGACGACCTGCGCTCGGCCACCGCCGACCGCATCGTGGAGGCCGTGGTCACCGCCGCCGACGGCCTGGGCACCACCCCGCTGGCGGTGGCGCTGGCGTGGGTGCGCGACCGGCCGGGCGTCGTCGCCCCCGTGGTGGGCGCGCGCACCGCCGCCCAGCTGCAGGAGTCCCTCGACGCCGACGCCGTCCGGCTGCCCGCCGCCATCCGCACCGCGCTCGAGGACGTCTCGGCGCCGCACTTCTCCTACCCCGACCAGCGAGCCGCCCGGTGACCTCCTCCGCGACCAACGCCGCCCCCACCGCCCCCGCCTGGCCCGACCCCGTCTTCGGCGCGTTCTGCACCGCCGGCCTGTGGCCGGGCCTCGGCAAGCGCGCGGTGGCCGAGCTGCCCGGCGCCGGCATCACCTCCCCCGACGACGTCACCGCGGCGAAGCTGCTGAAGATGCCGCGGGTCGGCAAGCAGCGCGCCGAGCGGCTGTTCTCCTCGTTCCTGTCCGCGCAGCCCACCTACTCCGTCGTGGAGCTGCTGGTGACGGCGGGCCTGGACGCCAAGCTCGCGTCCTCGGCCGCCGACGCGCTGGGCGACGACGCGGCCCGCCGGCTGCGCGACGACCCGTGGGCGCTGCTCGGCCTGCACGGCGTCAAGCTGCACGACGCCGACCGGCTGGCGATCTCGCTGCTGCCCGGCGCCGACCGGCAGGACTCCCGCCGCGGCCGCGCGATCGTCGTCATGACCCTGCGGACGGCCTCGCGCGACGGGCACACCGTGCTGCCGGCCGACCTCGTCGTCGCGTCGCTGCGGGCCGAGGGCGTGGCCGACCCGGCGGCGGCGATCGTCGCGGCGGTGGAGAGCGGCGACGTGCTCGACCACGAGCCGCCGGAGCCCGAGTGGGACGAGGACTCCGACGAGGAGCCGCCGGAGCCCGACCCCGCGCTGCGGATGCTGTCGCTGGGCCGCTTCGGGATGGCCGAGGAGGCCGTGGCCGAGGGCGTGGCGCGGCTGGCGGCCACCGCCGAACGGATCGCCGACCCGGCCGCCGTCCGCTCGGTGAGCAAGGGCCTCGACGAGGCGCAGAAACAGGCCGTGGCGCAGGTGCTCGGCGCCGGCGTCTCGCTGCTCACCGGCGGCCCGGGCACCGGCAAGAGCCGCACCGTGGCCGCCGTCGTGAAGCTGCTGCGGGCCAAGGGCACCGAGGTCGCGCTGGCCGCCCCCACCGGGCGCGCGGCCAAGCGGCTCGAGGAGCTCACCGACCACCCGGCGGTGACGGTGCACCGGCTGCTGGGGGCGCAGGGCTTCGGCGGCGGTTTCGCCCGCAACGAGGAGTGGCCGCTCGACGCCGACGTCGTGGTGGTCGACGAGGCCTCGATGCTCGACGTCGAGCTCACCGCCGCGCTGCTGGAGGCCTGCCCCGACGGCACGCACCTGCTGCTGGTCGGCGACCCCGCGCAGCTCCCCTCGATCGGGCCGGGCCACGTGCTCGGCGACCTCATCGACTCCGGCGTCGTCCCGGTCACCGAGCTGACGACGCTGTACCGGCAGGCCGAGGGCGGCGCGATCGCCCGGCTGGCCTCGGCGGTGCGCACCGGCGAGCTGCCGCCGGTCGACTCCCCCGACCGCGAGGTCGTCGTCGTGCCCGCGTCGGGCAGCGGCGAGGCGGCGCGGCGGGTGGTGCAGCTGGTCACCGACTCGATCCCCCGCGCGCTGGGCATCGACCCGCGCAACGTGCAGGTGGTGACGCCGGTGCACCGCGGGCCGGCCGGCACGATCGAGCTGAACAAGGCGCTCAAGGAGCGGCTCAACCCCGGCGACGGCACGGTGCTCGGCTTCGACGTCGGCGACCGCGTGGTGGCCACCGCCAACCACCTCGACCTCGAGCCGATCGGGTTCGCCAACGGCGAGGTCGGCGTGGTCACCGGCACCGGCGAGGGCTCGCTGACCGTCGACTTCTCCTCCGGCCCGGTCACCGTCACCGGCGACGCGCTGCCCGACCTCAAGCACGGCTGGGCGATCACTGTGCACCGGGCGCAGGGGTCGGAGTGGCCGGGCGTCGTCGTGGTGCTGCCGCCGGAGGCCGGCGGGATGCTGTCGCGGCCGCTGGTCTACACCGCGCTCACCCGCGCGCAGTCGCACCTGTCGATCGTGCACGCCTCCGGCGCGGCGCTGGCCCGGGCGGTGCGGGAGGTCGACGTCCGCCCGCGCCGCACCCGCCTGGCCCCGCTGCTCCAGGAGAACCTCGGCGCCTGAGGGGCCTTTGTAGCGCTTTTGGCCCCTCAGTCGCGGCGGACCAGGCTCGCGCGCAGCGCGCAGAGCAGCTGCGCGGTGGCCGGCTGCACCTGCCCGGCGCAGGTGAGCGGGCGCGGGAAGGGCACCCGGACGTCGCGGTGCCCGGACGCGCCCTCGAT
The DNA here is from genome assembly GCF_054049995.1 of Geodermatophilus sp. SYSU D01106. NCBI lineage: Bacteria > Bacillati > Actinomycetota > Actinomycetes > Geodermatophilales > Geodermatophilaceae > Geodermatophilus > Geodermatophilus sp. SYSU D01106. The sequence continues at coordinate 29,877 of NZ_JBJGYM010000007.1, forward strand.
GCGCAGCCGGTAGCCGAAGCGGTCCAGACCCAGCGGCCGCACCCGCTCCCCCGCCGCGACCGGCACGCCGCAGCGGGCGACGGCGCTGCCGAGCAGGGCCAGCACCTCCGGGTGGTCGACGTCGAGGTGGCGCAGCATCCGGTCCTCGACGGCGGCCACCGGGTCGGGGCGCGCCGCGGCGTAGTCGGCGGGCGAGATCTCGGCGCACCCGCCGCCCTCGCGCAGCACCACCTCGGCGAGGTCGAGCCGCAGCAGGGTGGCCGCGCCGCCGACGTCGAGCAGCGCCTCCTCGGGGCGCACGTCGGCGAAGGCGACGGCGGCCGCGCGCCGGTCGGCCTCGGGGACGGGGGTCAGCCAGCCCGAGAGCCACAGGGTCGCGCGCACCGGGTCGCGCAGCGGCACCGGCGCGCGGTCGCTGACCATGAGCAGCGCGCTGACGTCGCGGTCGGGGGCGGCCTCGAGCGCCGCGGCGACCTCGCCGTCGCCCGGCACGAGGACGAGCACCTGCCCGGCGGCGGTGGTGGCGTGCGCGATCGGGCGGCTCGGGTCGCGGCCGGCTACGCACACGGCGGCCGCGGCGCGGGTGGCCACCGTGCGGGCGCGCTCGGGAGCGGCGGCGACGGACGGCGCCTGCGGACCGTGCGTGGTGGTCATGGCTCCCCCTCGGGTCGAGTTAGGGCAGCCTAACCACATCCGCACCCGCGTGGACAGTCGTCACCCGCGGGAGTTCGCCGCCACCGCCCGCCGGAGGTTGCGCCGCACGAGCAGCGGGAGCAGCGCCACGTTGCCCACCGCGCCGGCGGCCAGCAGCAGGAGCAGGAACGACACGGGCCCGGCGTCGAGCACCAGCGCGAGGACGACGCCGGCCAGCACGCACAGCCCGGCCAGCGCCAGGACGACGGCGGCGGCGCGGTCGCGGCCGGCGTGGCGGGCGTGCTGCTCGTCGACGGCGGCCAGGGTGCTGCCGGCCCAGTCGGCGGCGGCCGGCCGCAGCGGCGCCGGCGCGGGCCGGCCGCGGGTCACCGCCTGCTGCACCGCGTCGGCGTCGGCCGGGGCGAGCCGGTGGCGGGCCACCACCTCGGCGCGCAGGTCGCGGCCGGCCGGCCCGCGCAGGTCGGCCCAGAACCGGCGCCCGGCCAGTGACCAGGCCAGCAGCGGCAGGGCGAGCGCGACGAGCAGGAGCAGCACGAGGGCGAGGGGCACCCGACGATCATGACGGGTGCCCGGCGCCGCCCGGCCCGGTCAGCCGGCGAGCAGCGGGCGCAGGTGCGCGTGCGCCCAGCCGGCGAGGGTGCCGGGCGTGGTGGTGAGCGCGGTGCGCGGCTGCTCGGGGACGAACCCGCCGGACAGGCCCTGCGACATCCCGACGACGGCGTCGGCCTGCCGGGGCGTCAGCCCGGCGCCGAGCAGCATCCCGCGCAGGTCGTCGGCGGAGACGTGCTCGGCGCGGACCTCCCGGCCGACCGCCGCGCCGACGACCGCCGCCACCTCGGCCCAGGTGAGGTCGGCCGGGCCGTGCACGGCCTGCACCTGCCGTCCGGTCCAGCCGCCGGCGAGCAGGCGGGCGGCGGCGACCTCGGCGACGTCGCGCGGGTCGACCCAGGGCATCGGCCGGTCGAGCGGGAACGGCGTCGTCAGCACCCCTCCGTCGCGCAGCGCGTCGACGTCCATGAGCAGGTTGGTGGTGAAGTAGCCACAGCGCAGGTGCAGGACGGGCGCGCCGGTGGCGTCCAGCGCCTCCTCGACGCGGGCGAGGCCGTCGATGTCGCCCGCCCCACCACGCAGCTCGGCGCCGACGCTGCTCTGGAAGACCGTGCGCCCGATCCCGTGCTCGCGGACCGCGCGGGCGGCCTCCTCCCCCAGCGCGGCGGCCGCGGCCACCGGGTCGTCGGCGCCGGTGGGCGGCACGACGAGGTACAGCGCGGTGGCGCCCTCGGTGCCGCGCAGCAGGGCGCCGGGCTCGGCGAGGTCGGTGGGGACGGCGTCGACCAGCGGCCGCAGGCCCTCAGGCAGGCGGGCGGGGTCGCGCAGCAGCACGCGCGGGCGGACGCCGGCCTGCACGAGCAGCCGGGTCACGTGCGCGCCGACGTTCCCGGTGGGCGTGGTCACCACGATCGTCATGACCGGGGTCTACCGGGCGGCACCGACAGGTCGGCGCGGCGGGGAAGGGACGCCGTCAGACGCGGTCGTCGTCGTCGTAGGGGACGTCGGCCTCCTGCTCGAGCACGTCGGCCTCGTTGGCGTCGAGGTCGCCCACCGAGCGGGGGCTGCCCACCTGGCCGGGCGCGGTGGCCAGCTGCTGCTCGAGCGCGTCGGCCTCGTTCGCGTCGACGTCGCCCACCGGTCCGGCGTCGCCCGCGCCCGCGGGGCCCGCCGGCTCGAGGAGGGCCTCCTGCTCGGCGCGGTCGGCGTCGCTGGCGCTGCCGGGGTCGGTCACGGGTCCTCCTCGGTTCCGGGTGGGTCGCCGCCCATCCTGCCGCGCGCCACCCGGAGCGGCAGCCCCGACGGCGAGCGGGTGACCGGCAGGTGTCGGCGTGGCAACATCGGTCGGGTGAGCGCGGTCGCCGACTGGGAGTACGCGCCGCTGCGGATCCCGCCGGGCACGTCCCGTTCCGCAGCGGCGACCATGCTGAGCCTCCAGGCCGACGTCGGCGGGTGGGAGCTCGCGCGCCTGCAGCTGCACGCCGACGGCACCCGCCAGGCCGTGCTGCGGCGCCGCGCGCGGCTGTCCTACCTGCCGATGCCGGTCACCTGAGCCCTCAGGGCACCAGCACCACCTTGCCGACCGTGCCGCGGGAGGCGATGGCGGCCAGCGCCCGCGGCGCCTCCTCCAGCGGCAGCACCTGCCCGACCAGCGGGTCGACGGCGCCCTCGCCGACGAGCCGCACCAGCTCGTCGTGGGCGCGGGCGACGACCGCCGGGGCCTTGCGCCGGTACAGCGCCCAGTGCAGGCCGACGACGCTGTAGTTCTTGACCAGCGCGTGGTTGGCCGGCGCCTCGGGGATGCGGCCGCTGGTGAACCCGACGACGAGCAGCCGCCCCTCGAAGGCGATGCAGCGCCGCGACCGGTCGAACACGTCGCCGCCCACCGGGTCGTAGACGACGTCGGCACCCGCGCCGCCGGTGAGCTCCTTGACGACCGCGACGAAGTCCTCGGCGGTGTAGTCGACCACGTGGTCGGCGCCCAGCTCGCGGCACACCTCGGCCTTGTGCGCGCCGCCCGCGGTGGCGATGACCGTGGCCCCGGCGGCCTTGCCGAGCTGGATCGCCGCGGACCCGACGCCGCCCGCGCCGGCGTGCACGAGGAGCACCTCCCCCGGCTGCAGGTGCGCGCGGTGGTGCAGGCCGACGTGCCCCGTCTGGTAGGTGATCCACATCGCCGCGGCCTTCTCGTCCGACAGCGCGTCGGGCACCGGCAGGGCGTCGCGGGCGTCCATGAGCGCGTACTCCGCGAAGGCGCCCGGGCCGCCGGCCGGCGGTCCGATCACCCGCCGTCCGTCGTCGGTCTCCCCGCACAGCTCCATGCCCGCCGTGTACGGCAGCGGCGGGCGCTCCTGGTACCTCCCCTGCGCCATGAGGACGTCGGGGAAGTTCACGGCGGCGGCGCGGACGCGGACCAGCAGCTGCCCCTCGCCCGGCACCGGCCGCTCGACGTCCTCGAACCGCAGGACGTCGGCGGGCTCGCCGAGCTCGTGCACCCGCCAGGCGCGCATGCGCCCGGTCACCGCATCGACGGCGGCCGGAGGGCCTCCGGGACGACGGCGGTCTCGCCGGTCGGCGTCTTCGCGCTGGGCACGCCCTTGAACCTGTAGGGCACCGTGCCGACGCCGGGCTGGATGACGTAGGCGGCGCCGGGCTCGCCGTCGGTCCAGGCCATGACCATCGCGTCGGCGACCTCGGCGGCGGGGATCACGGGGAAGCTCGCGGCCTCGAACTCGTGGCGGATGCGGTCGATGATCGCGGTGTCGGCGAAGCCGGGGCAGATCGCGGTGATGGTGATGCCGTCGCGGGTCAGCCGCGGCGCCATCGACCGGACGAAGGCGATCGCCCCGCCCTTGGCGACGCTGTAGCCGGGGTCGGTGGCCATGGGCGAGAGGCCCGCGAGCGAGGCGGTCACCACGATGGCGCCTCCGCCGGCGCGTGCGATCGCCGGGCGGGCGGCCTGCACCCCGTAGACGACGCCGAACAGGTCGATCTCCACCACGCGCATGAACTCGTCGAGGTCGAGGGCGTCGTCGCTCTTGGCCGCAGAGATGCCGGCGTTGAGGTAGGCGGCGTCGAGCCGGCCGTGCTCGGCCTCCACCTGCGCGACGACGGCCTCGTTGGCCGCCCGGTCGGCGACGTCGAGGGCGACGAAGGACGCGCCCAGCTCCTGCGCCACCGCCCGGTTGCGCTCGGTGTCGAGGTCGGCGGCGACGACGGTGACGCCGCGGTCGCGCAGCTTGGTGGTGAGGGCGCGGCCGAAGCCGCCGGTGCCCCCGGTGATCAGCGCGACGGAACCCGGGCCGGGAGGTGTGGGAGAGGTCACCCCGGCATCACACCACGTCCGCCGGGACGGCCAGCGCGAGGTCGACGGCGGCGGTGACGTGCAGCCGGGCCGAGGGCAGCAGCGGCACCGGGGAGTCGTCGGGGCCGAGCAGCAGCTCGAGCTCGGTGCAGCTCAGCGCCACCGCCTGCGCGCCGCGGTCGGCGAGTCGCGCCACCACCGCGCGCAGCTCCGCGCGGGTGCCGTCGGACAGCACGCCGCGGCACAGCTCGCCGAAGATCGCGGCGTCGACCCGCTCGACGTCGTCGTCCGGCGGGGTGAGCACGGTGAGCCCGCGCGCGGCCAGCCGGTCGCGGTAGAAGGGCTCGCGCACGGTGCCGGCGGCGCCGAGCAGGCCGACCACCGGCCCGGGGGCGGCGGCGGCCACCGCGTCGGCGATGTGCAGGAACGGCACGGTGAGCGCGGCCTCCAGCGCCGGGGCCACCTTGTGCATGTAGTTCGTGCAGAGCAGCACCAGGTCGGCGCCGGCCGCCTCCAGCGCCCGCGCCTCGGCGGCCAGCAGCGCCGCGGCGTCGTCCCACCGGTCCTCCACCTGGCAGGCGCGCACGGCGCGGAAGTCGAGGCTGCGCACCAGCAGCGAGGCGCTGGCCAGGCCGCCGAGCCGGTCGCGGACCAGCTCGTTGGCCACCCGGTAGTACAGCGCCGTCGACTCCCAGCTCATCCCGCCGAGCAGTCCGATCGTCCTCATGCGCCCAGGCTGGCGGCCGGCGACCTCCCCCACCAGACCGCGGGATCGACCACCGGACCCAAGCACTGCTTGGATGTCGCCCGTGGACTCCCACCGCCTGCTCGTCTTCCGCGAGGTCGCGCACGCCGGCTCGCTGTCCGGCGCCGCCCGGGCACTGGGCTGGACCCAGCCGGCGGTGAGCCAGCAGGTGAGGCGGCTGGAGGCCGAGACCGGCACGCCGCTCGTGGTGCGCGAGGGCCGCGGCGTGGCGCTCACCGAGGCCGGCCGGCGGCTGCTGCGGCACGCCGAGGCGATCGCCGACCGGCTGGCGGCCGCCGAGCAGGACATGGCCGCGCTCACCGGGCTGGCCGGCGGGACGGTGCGGATCGCCGCCTTCCCGACGGCGGCCGCGGTGCTCGTGCCGCCGGCGCTGGCCGCGCTGCGCGAACGGGCGCCCGCCCTGGAGGTGCACTTCGCCGAGCTCGAACCGCCGGAGGCCGAGGCCGCGGTGCGCGAGGGCGCCGCCGACCTCGCCGTCGTCTTCCGGCACGAGGACGACGGCGACGACGTCCCCGGCGACCTGCTGCGCGAGCCGCTCACCCGCCACCCGGTGCAGGCCGTCGTCCCGGCCGGGTCACCGGTGCCGGCGTCGCTGGCCGACCTGCGGGAGGAGCCGTGGATCGCCGGCTGCGCGCGCTGCCGCCGGCACCTGCTGCGGTGCGCGCGGCGGGCCGGGTTCGCCCCCGACGTGCGCTTCGCCACCGACGACCACGTGGTGGTGCAGCGGCTGGTGGCCTGCGGGCTCGGGGTGGCGCTGCTGCCGAGCTGGGCGCTGGCGGTCAGCGCGCAGCCGGGCGTGGCCGCCGTCGACCTGCCCGACGTCGACGGGCGGGTGGTGGAGACCCTGGTGCGGCCCGACGCCCGGCGGGTGCCCGCCGTGGCCGCGGCGCTGGAGGCGCTGCGGGCGGCCTGCTGAGGGTCAGGCGCCGCGCAGGAACCGGTCGAGCACCCGCACGCCGAACCGCAGCGACTCCACCGGCACCCGCTCGTCGATGCCGTGGAAGAGCGACGCGAAGTCGAGGTCGGCGGGCAGCCGCAGCGGGGAGAAGCCGAAGCAGCGCATGCCGAGGCGCTCGAAGCTCTTGGCGTCGGTGCCGCCGCTCATGGTGAACGGGACGGGGCGGGCGCCGTCGTCCTCGGCCTTGAGGGCCTCGACCATGAGGTCGACGAGCGGGCCGTCGAACGTCGTCTCCACGGCCTGGTCGTGGACGATCCACTCCCGCTGGATGCCCTCGCCGATCAGGGAGGCGAGCTGGCGCTCGAACTCCTCCTCCTGCCCGTGCAGGAAGCGGCCGTCGACGGTGGCGCTGGCGGTGCCGGGGATGACGTTGGTCTTGTAGCCGGCGTCGAGCATCGTGGGGTTGGCGGTGTTACGCAGCGCCGCGCCGATCATCCGGCTGATGCTGCCGAGGCGGGCGAGCGCCTCCTCGGGCTGGTCGGGGTCGATCTCGATGCCGTAGGCGTCCTCGACGGCGGCGAGGAACTGGCGCATCGGCGGCGTCAGCACGGTGGGCAGCCGGGTGGAGCCCAGCCGGGCGACCGCCTGGCAGAGCCGGGTGACGGCGTTGTCGTCGTGGACGAACGAGCCGTGCCCGGGCTTCCCGCCGGCGGTCAGCCGCATCCAGGCCAGGCCCTTCTCGGCGGTCTGCACGAGGTAGAGGCGCAGGTCGTCGCGGACGGTGATGGAGAACCCGCCGACCTCGCTGATCGCCTCGGTGCAGTCGGCGAACAGGTCGGGGTGCTCGTCGACCAGCCAGCGGGCGCCGAGCTTGCCGCCGGCCTCCTCGTCGGCGACGAAGGCGAGCACGATGTCGCGCGGCGGCTGCACGCCGGTGCGGGCCCAGTCGCGCACCAGCGCCAGGACCATCGCGTCCATGTCCTTCATGTCGACCGCGCCGCGACCCCAGACGTAGCCGTCGCGCTCCTCGCCGGAGAACGGGTGCACGCTCCACTCGGCCGGGTCGGCGGGGACGACGTCGAGGTGGCCGTGGACCAGCAGCGGCGGGCGGCTGCCGTCGCTGCCCGGGATGCGGGCGACGAGGCTGGCCCTCCCCCGCTCGGACTCCAGGATCTGCGAGCCGATCCCGACCTCGTCGAGCTTGCCTGCGACCCACTCCGCGGCCGCGCGCTCGCCGGCGCTGGTCGAGGTGTCGCCGGTGTTGGTGGTGTCGATCCGGATCAGCTCGCCGAGCAGCTCGGCGACCTCGGACTGCGCCTGCTCGGGTCCTCGCTCCACCCGCGCGAGCCTACGGGCCCGGCTCAGCCGGCGAGCAGGTCGAACAGGGCGTTGCCGCCGAGTACGCCCGCGGCCGCGCAGACGGCGTAGCCGGCCCACCACCACGCCCGGCGGGTCACCGGCCGGCCCCCTCGCCCAGGGTGGCGGCCTTCGCCGCGCGGAACTCGGCGTCGGTGAGCGCGCCGGAGGCGTGCAGGGCGGCGAGGCGCTCGAGCCGTCCGGTGAGGTCTCGGGGGTCGTCGCCGCCGGGCAGGTCGGGCGCGCTGCTCCCCCGGGACGGGCGGTGGTCCCGCAGGTGCGGGAACGTCGTGACGACGGGCGGCGGCCCGGCCTGTGCGCGGCGGGTGCGCCGGGACCCGCGCCAGGCGCTCGGCAGGAGGAGCAGCGGCGCGGCGCCCATAAGCACGAAGACGACGCCGCAGATCAGGTAGCCGAGGCTGATGTCGCCGGCGCCCGCGGGCGGGTCGACGCCGTCGCGGAGGAACTGCCAGCCGAGGGTGAGGAACAGCGCCGGCCAGCCGAGCAGGACCGGGTTCGGCGCCTGCGCGCGCAGGGCGCCCCACCAGGTGCCGCCGAGGAACAGCGGCACGAGGACGAACAGCAGGCCGATCGTGGCGCCCGTGCCGTCGGGGCAGGGCTGGGCGGAGACGTACGGGCCGCCGTCGGCGCACGACCCGCCGACGGCGGTGACCGACCGCATGAGGCGCCAGAGCAGGGTGACCGCCGCGGCCCCGGCGGCGACGCCGACCCCGAGGACGACGGCCCCGGTGACGCGGCGCGCGGACCAGGTGGGCGGGGCGTCCGGCGGGGGCACGGCGGGCAGGCTAGGGGCGCGGGCGTCCCCACGGGAGGGGGTCGGGCCCCCGACACGGCGGGGTGCCCCTGCGGGACGGCGAGAGCGGTCGGGTAGTCTCTGTCTCGCACTCGTCCGGGTGGCGGAATGGCAGACGCGCTAGCTTGAGGTGCTAGTGCCCTTTATCGGGCGTGGGGGTTCAAGTCCCCCCTCGGACACAGCATCGCCCCGGTGTTCCTGCAGGTCAGGAGCCCGGGGCGCTTCCATGTCCGAGGGCGGGAAGGCCCCGTGACACCGGCTTGACGCTCCGCGGTCCGGTCAGCCGTCGAGGGGCGCGACGGAGCGGTCGGCGGTTCCTCGCACCATGCCGGGGTGCACGTGCGGGTGGACCGTGAGCGTGATGGTGACGTCGGTGTGCCCGACACGCTCGGAGACGCCCTGACCGGCAGGGCGACCGCCACGCGCGTGACCTCTCGCTCGGCGTCGCGTCCCGGAACAGGTCGACGGCCACCGGCCGGCTGGCCCCGTCGTCACCGGCCGGGTCAGGCCGGAGGCCGTCTCACCGGACCGCCGAGCGGCCCGACGACGGAGGGACCTCCGCCACCGGTAGCCGAGGGGCGAGGAAGCGGGCGGTCCGGCTCCCCGGCGCGGCAGCCACCCGTTCCGGCGTGCCGGCGGCCACGATCCTGCCGCCCTGGTCACCGGCACCGGGCCCGAGGTCGATGACCCAGTCGGCGTCGGCGACGACGTCCATGTCGTGTTCCACCACCACCACGGTGTTGCCCGCGTCGACGAGCTGGTGGAGCTGGCGCACCAGCAGCTCCACGTCAGCGGGGTGCAGCCCGGTGGTCGGCTCGTCGAGGACGTACAGCGTGTGCCCCCGCCGGGCCCGTTGCAGCTCGCTGGCCAGCTTCACCCGCTGCGCCTCGCCGCCGGACAGCTCCGTCGCCGGCTGTCCGAGGCGCAGGTAGCCCAGACCGACCTCCTGCAGCACGCGCAGGCTCCTGGCCACCGGCGCGAGGTCGGCGAGGAACTCCGTGGCCGCGTCGACGGTCAGGTCGAGCACCTCGGCGATGTTCTTGCCGCGGTGCGTGACCTCCAGCGTCTCGGGGTCGTACCGCGCACCGTGGCAGGTCGGGCAGGGCGAGTACGTCCCGGGGAGGAAGAGCAGCTCCACGGTCACGAAGCCCTCGCCCTGGCACGTGGGGCAGCGCCCCTCGGCCACGTTGAAGGAGAACCGCCCGGCGCCGTAGCCGCGCCTGCGGGCCTCCTCGGTGGCCGCGAAGAGCTTGCGCACCGCGTCGAAGAGCCCGGTGTAGGTGGCCAGGTTGGACCGGGGGGTCCGGCCGATGGCCCTCTGGTCGACGCGCACCAGACGGTCGACGGCCGCGGGCCCCTCGACCTGCACCGTCACCCCCGCGGTGTCCTGGACGAGCTCGTCCGCATCGGCGGTCGGGTCGTTCCCGGCGTCGTCGGCGCCGTCCCCGGCCGTCGCGGGGAAGCCGAGCCGCCGGGAGACGACGTCGGCCAGCACCTGGCTGACCAGCGTCGACTTGCCCGAGCCGGAGACGCCGGTGACCGCGGTGAGGACCCCGAGCGGGAACCCCGCCTCGACGTCGCGCAGGTTGTGCCGGTCGATGCCACCCAGCCGCAGGTGCCCCGTGGGCTGCCGTCGCGGCCGCCCGACCGGCGGCTCCCGGTCGACGAGGAAGCGCCGGGTCACCGAGGTCTCGACGTGGGACAGGCCGGCGACGGGCCCGCTGTACAGGACGCGGCCGCCCTGCTCCCCTGCCAGCGGCCCGACGTCGACGATCCAGTCGGCGCGGCGGGCCAGCGCCATGTCGTGCTCGATGACGAACAGCGAGTTGCCGGCCGCGACCAGCTGGTCCAGGACCTCCAGCAGCGGTTCGGCGTCGGCCGGGTGCAGCCCCGCGGACGGCTCGTCCAGGACGTACACCACGCCGAACAGCCCCGACCGCAGCTGGGTCGCGATCCGCAGCCGTTGCAGCTCGCCCGGTGACAGGGTCGGGGTCGTGCGGTCCAGGCTGAGGTAGCCGAGGCCCAACGTGGTGAGGACCTCGATCCGGCCGAGGAGGTCCGCCGTGATCCGCGCCGCGACGTCGGTCGCCTGCGGTGCCCGGCGGAGCGTCTCGACGAGCGCGGTCAGCGGCAGGGCGGCCAGTTCGGCGATGTTGCGGCCACCGACGGTGACGGCCAGGGACTCGGGCCGCAGCCGGCTGCCCGAGCAGACCGGGCAGGTCGACGTCTGCACGAACCGCAGGACCCGCTGCCGGATGGTCGCGCTCTTGGTGGTGGCCAGGGTGTGCAGCACGTAGGCCCGTGCGCCGGTGTACCGGCCCTGGTAGTCGCGCTGGATCTGACCCACCCCGCGGACGGGGCGCACGGTGACCTCCGGCTGCTCGTCGGTGAACAGGATCCAGTCGCGCTCGGCTCGCGGCAGGTCCCGCCACGGCCGGTCGATGTCGTGGCCGAGCTCGACCAGGATGTCGCGCAGGTTCTTGCCGTGCCAGGCCCCCGGCCAGGCGGCGATCGCGCCGTCCCGGATGCTGAGCGATGCATCGGGGACCAGGCTGTCCTCGGTCACCAGGTGCACCCTGCCCAGACCGGAGCACTCGGGGCAGGCGCCCGCGGCGGTGTTGGGCGAGAAGGCGTCGGAGTCCAGCCGGCCGGTCGACCCCGGCGGGTGGGTGCCGGCGCGCGAGAACAGCATCCGCAGCGAGTTGGACAGCGTCGTCACGGTGCCGACGGTCGACCGGCTGCCGGGAGTGCCCCGGCTCTGCTGCAGCGCCACCGCCGGCGGCAGTCCGGTGATCTCGTCGACCGCGGGTGCGCCGACCTGGTGGATGAGCCGCCGGGCGTACGGGGCCACGGACTCGAGGTACCGGCGCTGCGCCTCCGCGTAGATCGTGCCGAAGGCCAACGAGGACTTCCCGGATCCGGAGACGCCGGTGAAGACGACCAGGGCGTCCCGCGGCACGGAGACGTCGACGTCGCGCAGGTTGTGCTCGCGGGCGCCGCGCACCCGCACGAACGGGTCCGTCGGCGAGGACGCGCGGCCCGGTTCGTCGATCACGGCTCCAGCCTGACCTGCGCCCGGGCGGGAGGGGCACGCGGGGCACCCAACCCGGCCGGGCCGGCCGGCGTCAGCGGGCGGGGTCGACGACGGTCATCCCGGCGACCGGCGCGCGGTCGAACACCGGCAGCAGCGCGGCCGCCTCCTCGAGGCCGATCGTGCGCTCGACCAGCCGCTGCGGCTGCAGCACCCCGCGCTCGACGAGCGCCAGCATCTCCGGGTAGTCGGCCGCGGCCATCCCGTGGCTGCCGAGCAGGTCCAGCTCCCAGGCGATCGCCCGCGCCATCGGCACCCGCGGGTGCCCGTCGACCGGCGGCAGCAACCCGACCTGCACGTGCCGCCCCCGCCGGCGCAGGCTGAGGATCGCGTCGGCGCAGGTCTGCTCGCTGCCCACCGCGTCGACGGCGACGGAGCTCCCGCCGCCGGTCAGGTCCGCGACGGCCGCCGGGACGTCTCGCCCGTCGGAGAGCACCGTGTGCTCGGCGCCCAGGGCGGCGGCCACGGCGAGGGCCCCGGGGTTGCGGTCCACCGCCACCACGCGCGCCCCCAGCGAGCGGGCCACCATGACCGCGCTCAGCCCCACCCCGCCGGCGCCCACCACGGTGACCCACTCCCCCTCGCGGACCCGCGCGCGGCCGACCAGGGCGCGGTAGGCGGTGGCGAACCGGCACCCGAGCGCGGCCGCGGCGGTGTCGTCGACGGCCTCCGGGATGCGCACCAGGTTCGCGTCGGCCGCGTGCAGGGCCACGTACTCGGCGAAGGAGCCCCAGTGCGTGAAGCCCGGCTGCTGCTGGTCCGGGCAGACCTGGGCCTCCCCGGCGAGACACCACGCGCAGCGCCCGCAGCCGCAGACGAACGGGACGGTCACCCGGTCGCCGGCGCGCCAGCGGGTGACGCCCGTCCCGACCTCGGCCACGACGCCGGCGAGCTCGTGGCCCGGCACGTGCGGGAACACCACGTCGTCGTCGTGCCCCGCCCAGGCGTGCCAGTCGCTGCGGCACACGCCGGTGGCCGTCACCCGCAGCACCACGCCGCCGGGCGGGGCCGCGGGTCCGGGCACCTCCCGGACGAGAGGCCGGGCCCGGACCGAGTCGATCACCACCGCGCGCACCGCCCCAGGCTGCCAGCCGCGCGGGGCCCCGCCGACGAGGGACCGGCGCGGGAGGCCCGCCTACCGTGCGGGCATGTCCTCCGCCGTCCGCACCGCCGTCCGCCTCCTGCTCGGGACGGCGATGGTCGGCGCGGGAGTGCTCCACCTGACGACCCTGCGACAGGAGTTCCAGGCGCAGGTGCCCGGCTGGTTCCCCGTCGACCCGGACCTGACGGTCGTGGCCTCCGGCGTCGCCGAGATCGCCCTGGGGGCGGCCTTCGTCGCGCTCCCCCGCAGGCGGCGGCTCGTCGGAGCACTGCTGGCCGCGTTCTTCGTCGTGGTCTTCCCGGGCAACGTCGCCCAGTACGTCGAGGGCACCGACGCCTTCGGCCTCGACACCGACCGGGCGCGGCTCGTGCGCCTCTTCTTCCAGCCCCTGCTGGTGCTCCTCGCCCTGTTCGGCGGTGGCTGGCTGGAGCGGAGACGAGGACGCCGCACCCGCCCGCCGCGGCCGGCCGACGACCTCCGTCGTTGACACTCGTGTCACCCGCGCCCTAGACAGGCCGGGTGGACGACGACGTCTCGCGCCGGGTGGCGCTCGAGGTGGCCGACGGCGTGGCGACCGTCCGGCTGGACCGGCCGGACAAGCTCAACGCCCTGGACCCGGCGATGTTCGAGGCGCTGGTCGCCGCCGGCACCTCGCTCGTCGACCGCGACGACGTCGGCGCGGTCGTGCTCACCGGCGCCGGCCGGGCGTTCTGCGCCGGCCTGGACCTCGCCTCCTTCGCCGCGATGGCCGACGGCACCCGCGTCGTCGTCCCCCGCGGACCGCTCGGCGCCGCCCGGGCGCTGGGCCAGCAGGCCGTGCACGTCTGGTCGCTGGTGCCCGCCCCGGTGATCGCCGCCGTGCACGGGTTCGCCTTCGGCGGCGGCCTGCAGGTCGCGCTCGGCGCCGACATCCGCCTCGTCGCCCCCGACGCGCAGCTGTCGGTCATGGAGGTGCAGTGGGGCCTGGTGCCCGACATGTGCGGGACCCAGCTGCTGCCCGAGCTGGTCGGCCGCGACGTCGCCAAGGAGCTGGCGCTCACCGGGCGCCGGGTGAGCGGCAGCGAGGCGGCGCGGCTGGGCCTGGCCACCCGGGAGGCGGCCGACCCGCTCGCCGAGGCGCAGGCCCTCGCCGCGGAGATCGCCGGGCACAGCCGCAGCGCCACCCGGGCCACCAAGCGGCTGCTCGACCTCGCGGGCCGGGTGCCGCTGGCCGAGGGGCTGCAGGCCGAGCAGGACGAGATCGGCGCGCTGATCGGCTCGCCCGAGCAGGTGGCGGTCGTCCGGCGGCGGCTCGCGTGAGCGCGCTGTTCGACCTGACCGGCCGCCGGGCGCTGGTCACCGGGGGCGGGTCCGGCATCGGGCTGGCCATGGCCCGGGCGCTCGCCGGCCACGGGGCGTCGGTGGCGCTGTGGGGACGGCGGGCCGAGCGGGTGCGGGCGGCGGCCGACGCGCTCGCGGCCGACGGCGCCGTGGCGCACGCCCAGCAGGTCGACGTCTCCGACGAGGCGGCCGTCGCGGCGGGCGTGCGGGAGACGGTGGCGTTGCTCGGCGGCCTCGACGTCGTCGTGGTCAACGCCGGGCTCGGCGTCCCGCTCACGCCCCTGGTCGAGACGACGGCCGCCGACTACCGGACCGTCATGGACACCAACCTCGACGGCGCCTTCTGGACGCTGCGCGAGACCGCCCGGGCGATGGTGGAGCAGGGCACCGGCGGGTCGGTCATCGCGGTGGCCAGCCTCGCCGCCATCAGCGGCACCGCCCGCAACCACGCCTACGGCGCGAGCAAGGCGGGGCTGACGGCGTTCGTGCGCTCGGCCGCCGTGGAGCTCGCGCGGCACGGCATCCGCGTGAACGGCGTCCTGCCCGGCTGGACCGCCACCGACATGACCGCCGCCGCCCAGTCCTCCCAGGTGTTCACCGACCGGGTCATCTCCCGCGTGCCGATGGGCCGCTGGGGCCGGCCGAGGAGTTCGGCGGCATCGCCGTCTACCTCGCCGCCGACGCGTCCAGCTACCAGACCGGCACCACGGTCCTCGTCGACGGCGGCTACGCGGTCTTCTGACCGGGCCCGCGCGGGCCGGCGGGTATGCTCGTCGGGTTCCCCCGGGAACCCGTGCAACTACCTGCTGTTCGAGCAAGGCGGCGCGCTCGAACACCCCAGCAGAGGTCATGTTCCACACCCGCCGTCCCGGCAGCACGCTGCTCCAGCACGCCGGCGTCTCGTACTTCCCCGTCGCGTTCGCCGCCCGGCTGCCGTTCGCGATGATCACCGTCGGCCTCCTCACCCTGGTCGTCGCCGAGCGCGGCTCGGTCGTCCTCGGCGGCCTCACCTCCGCCGTCGCCGGCCTCGGCACCGCGCTGGCCGGCCCGCTGCTGGGCGCGGCCGCCGACCGCCTCGGGCAGCGCCGCGTGCTCGTCCCGGTCGGGGTGGTCAACGCGGCCCTGCTCGCAGCCCTCCCGCCGGTCGTCGGCGGCAGCGCCCCGGACGCCGCCGTCCTCGCGCTCGCGGTGCTGATCGGCGTCTCCGCGCCCCAGGTCGCGCCGATGTCGCGCACCCGCCTGGTCGCCATCATCCGGCGGGCCGTCGCCGCGAGCCGCCGCGAGAAGTTGCTCACCGGCACGATGGCCTACGAGTCCGCGGCCGACGAGGTGGTCTTCATCGTCGGGCCCTTCGTCGTCGGCCTGCTGGCCACCGCGGTGGCACCGTCGCTGGCCGTCACCGCCGCGGCGGTGCTGACGCTGGTCTTCGTCACGTGGTTCGCGCTGCACCCCACCGGCCGGGTCGACGACGCCGCGCGCGAGACGGCGGTCGCCCCGGCGCCCGCCCGCGAGCTGGCCCGCGTCCCGCTGGTCACCGTCGTCGCCGGCGCGCTCGGCATCGGCCTGTTCTTCGGCGCGACGCTCACCTCGCTCACCGGCTTCCTCGCCGCCGACGGCGACGGAGACCGCGCCGGCCTGCTCTACGGCGTCATGGGCATCGGCTCGGCCGCGCTGGCGCTCGGCTCCGCCGCCCTGCCGGCGCGCTTCTCGCTGCGGGCCCGGTGGATCGTCTTCGGCGGGCTGCTGCTGGCCGGCACGCTCCTCTACGCCTCCGCGGACTCGGTGCCCGTGCTGCTCGCCGCGCTGGCGGTGCTCGGCCTCGGCGTCGGCCCCACCCTGGTCAGCCAGTACAGCCTCGCCGCGCAGCTGAGCCCGGCCGGCCGGTCGACCACCACGATGACGATGCTCGGCTCGGCGGTCGTCGTCGGGCAGGCCACCGCGTCGGCGCTCACCGGCGGCGTCGTCGAGCGGTTGGGCGCGCAGGCCGCGCTGGCGCTGCCCGCCCTCGCCGCCGCCGTCGTGCTCGGCAGCGCGCTGGCCTCCGCCGCGGCGGAGCGGCGGGTACTGCGGCCGGAGCCCCTCCCGGCCTGACGCCGGGGTCAGTGGCCGCGGAAGGCCTCCTCCAGCCACCACGACGGCCGGTCGCGGGCGACCTTCGCGTCGACCAGCAGCGGGGTGTCCCGCGGCCCGGCGAGCCACTCCCCCACCCCGGCCAGGTCGCCGGGGTCCCGGACGGTCACCGCCGCGAACCCGTGGCCGCGGGCGATCGCCGCGAAGTCCGTCTCGGGGAACCGCACGGTGTCCAGCGGGTGCCCGTCGGGCCCGAAGTGGTGGACCTCGGCGCCGTAGCCGGCGTCGTCGTACACGACGACGACCATGGGCAGGCCGAGCCGGACGACGGTCTCCAGCTCCGAGGCCCCCATGAGCGCGCCGCCGTCGCCGAGGGCGGCGACCGGCAGCCGGTCGGGCCGGGCCAGCGCCGCGCCGATCGCGGTGGCCAGGCCCAGCCCCACCGACTGGAACGCCTGGGTGAAGCAGAACCCCGACTCGTCGGGGACGTCGAGGAACATGCTCGGGTAGCCCATGAAGTTGCCGGAGTCGACGGCGACGACGCGCTCGGCCGGCAGCAGGTCGTCGAGGGCGGCGGTGAGCGTCCGCGGGTCGACCAGCCCGTCGCCGCCGACGTCGTCGTAGGGCTCGTCGCGCCACCGGCGGCGCGCGGCCAGCGCCCGGCGCACGTCGTCGGTGCGGTAGCCGACTGCTCCGCCGTCGACGGCGGCGCCCACCGCCCGGGCCACCGCCCCGACGTCGCCGACGACCCCGAGGTCGACCGGGCGCTGCGCCCCGAGCGCCGCGGCGTCGAGGTCCACCTGGGCGACGACGGCGCCGTCCGCGATCAGCCGGCCGTGGCGCGTGGTCCACATGTTCAGCGTGCAGCCCCAGCCGACGACGAGATCGGCCCCGGCGATCAGCTCGGCGGCGACCGGGGTGGCGAAGCCGCCGGAGACGTCGAGGTCCCACGGGTCGCCGCGGAACAGCCCGCGGGCCACCGCCGACGTGGCCAGCAGGGCGCCGCAGCGGCCCGCCAGCTCGGCCAGCTCGGCCCGGTACCCGCGCGCGCCGCGGCCGGCGACGAAGACCGGGCGCCGGGCCCGCCCGAGGGCCGCGGCCAGGGCCGCGACGTCCGCCGGTGCCGGCGCGGGCACGGCCGGGACCTCCGGCGCGGTCCCGGGCCCGTCGGGGGCCTCCTCGGCCTGCACGTCCAGCGGCAGGTTGAGCACGACGACGCGGCGGTCGTCCCGCGCGGTGGCGAACGCCCGGGTCGCCACCGCGACCGCGTCCCGCGCCGCGGTCACCCGCATCGGCACCGCCCCGACCGCCTCGGCGAGCGCGGTCTGGTCGACGGCGAAGTTCGACCGCGGCGAGGTCGCCTCCGCCGTCACCACCACCAGCGGGGTTCGGCTCTTGGCCGCCTCGGTGATG
This sequence comes from Geodermatophilus sp. SYSU D01106, assembly GCF_054049995.1. Taxonomy (NCBI): domain Bacteria; kingdom Bacillati; phylum Actinomycetota; class Actinomycetes; order Geodermatophilales; family Geodermatophilaceae; genus Geodermatophilus; species Geodermatophilus sp. SYSU D01106. Next base: position 47,214 of record NZ_JBJGYM010000007.1, read on the forward strand.
CCGGTCAGCGCGTTGGTGAGCCCGCAGCCCTGGTGCAGGCTCACCGCCGCCACGGTGCCGCTCATCCGGGCGTACGCATCGGCCATCGTGGCCGCGCCGCCCTCGTGCCGGGCCGCGACGTAGCGGGCGCCGGCCGCGACCATCGCGTTGGTGGCGTGGAAGTTGCCCGACCCCACCACGCCGACGACCGTGCCGACGCCGCAGCGGACGAGCGTCTCCCCGACCGCCTGGGCGACGTTCACCCGCGCTCGACCAGGGCCAGCACCCGCGCCGGCGAGCCGGACCCCGACACGATCGGCAGCGGTGCGGCCACCAGCAGCGCCCCGGTCGGCGGCAGCCGGTCGAGGTTCTGCAGCTGGGTCAGCCCGTACTTGCCGCTGCCCATGAGCGCCGCGTGGCAGGGGAACGGCGGGTCGAAGGAGTGCGCGGTGCCGGCGTCGGTGCCGACGGTCTCCACCCCGAGGCCGATCACCGGCGCCTCCTCGGCCAGCCACCGGGCGCACGCGGGCGAGATCCCGGGGGTGTGCGGGCCGCTCTCGTCGGCGTTGAGGAAGTCCTCCTGCGAGAAGGCACGGGTGTCCCAGCCGGTGCGGTACAGCAGCCAGCCGCCCTCGGGCAGCGGCCCGTGCGCCGCCTCCCACTCGCGCACGTGCTCGACCTCGAGGAGGAAGTCGGGGTCCTGCGCCACCCGGTCGGAGAAGTCCAGGACGGCGGCGGGGCCCACGAGCCGGCGCACCGGCACCGAGGCGACGTCGTCGCCGTCGCGGCCGGTGACCCAGTGGTTGGGCGCGTCGAAGTGGGTGCCGGTGTGCTCGCCCGTGCGGAAGTTGTTCCAGTACCAGGCCGGGCCGCGGTCGTCGTAGCGGCTGAGCTCCTCCAGCTCGAACCGCGCCGTCTGCGCGAACGGCGGCGGCAGCTGGATGACCGGCGTCGTCGACGACAGCGGCGCGGTGAGGTCGACGACCTCGAGGGAGCCGGAGGCCAGTGCCTCGGCGAAGCTGGACAGGAGCGACATCGCGGACCCTTCTCGCAGGTGGGGGCCCAGCCAACCACCCGCGACGCCGGACGGCGGCGGCGCGTCGCCGCTGGTCGCCGCCGCTGGTCGCCGCCGCGTCGCCGCCGCGTCGTCGGGTTTGTCGCCGGTTCCCCCGCGTGCTGGACTGGCCGCGTGGTCCGCCTGCGCCAGCTCGTGCTCGCCGCGGCGGAGCGGGCACCGCTGGAGCAGGCGCTGCGCGAGCTGCTCGCCGCCCCCGAGCCGCACCACGACCCCGACGTCGGCGCGTTCGGCCTCACGAACGCCGTCCTCGCGGCGGGCTGCGACTTCGTCGAGGTGGTCTCGCCCGCGGAGCCCGGCACGGCGGCCGGCCGGTGGCTCGCGCGCCACGGCGGCGACGGCGGCTACATGCTCATGGCCGACGGCCCGCCGGGGCTCCCGGCCGCCGCCCGCCTGGCCGCGCTGGGCGTGCGGGAGGTGCACCGCGCCGAGCTGCCCGACGTCGTCGACGTGCACCTGCACCCCCGGGACACCGGCGGCGTGCTCCTCGCCCTCGACACCGTCGCCCCGGCCGGGTCGTGGCGGTGGGCGGGCCCCGCCTGGACCGGGCGGAGCCCGGCGTGCGCGGGCGGGCTGCGCGAGGTCACCGTCGCCGTCCCCGACCCGGCCGCGGTGGCCCGCCGCTGGGCGGACCTGCTGGAGGTGCCCGCGGACGACGGCGCTCGGCTGCGGCTGGACGGCGGCCGCCAGCAGCTGGTCTTCGTCGCCGGGGCGGGCGACGTCGCCGCGGTGACCGCGGCGCGCCTGGCACTGCCGGGCGCCACACCCCGCACCACCGACCTCGGCGGCGTGCGCCTCGAGGTCGTCCCGCTGGAGGAGGAGACGTGACGGACACCAGAGCGGACACCGGGACCGGCACCGAGACCGGCACCGGGACCGGCATCGAGACCGGGACCGACCACCTGCTCGCCCGGGTGGAGGACGGGGTCGCCGTCCTCACGCTCAACCGCCCCGAGCGGCGGAACGCGCTGTCCGAGGAGATGCTCACCGCCCTCGCCGCGACGCTCGCGCGGGTCGAGGAGGACGACGCGGTCGGCGCCGTGGTGCTCACCGGCGCGGGCGGCGCGTTCTGCGCGGGCGGCGACGTCAAGGGCTTCGCCGAGCGCTCCCCCGGCGCGCCCGGCGCGGCGGCGGAGCGGCGGCAGCGCACGAGCCAGCGCGCCACCAGCGGGCGCCTGTGGCGGATGCCCAAGCCCACCGTGGCGGTGCTGCCCGGGCCCGCGGCGGGGGCGGGCCTGTCCCTCGCGCTGGCCTGCGACCTGCGCTACGCGGCGTCGTCGGCGGTGCTCACCACGGCCTTCGCCAGGGTGGCGCTGGCCGGCGACTACGGCAGCGCGTGGTTCCTCGTGCGGCTCGTGGGCCCGGCGCGCGCCCGTGAGCTGCTGTACCTCTCGCCGCGGCTGTCGGCCGACGAGGCCCTGCGGCTCGGGCTGGTCAACGCCGTGCTGCCACCGGACGCGCTCGAGCGCGAGGCGATGGCGGTGGCGCGCCGGCTGGCCGACGGGCCGCGCACGGCGCTGGCGTCGATGAAGGAGAACGTCGCGCTGGCGCTGACCGCCCCGCTCGACGAGTACATGGACGTGGAGGTGACCCACCACCTCGCCACCTTCGCCACGGCCGACCACGCGGAGGCCGCCCGCGCCTTCGTCGAGAAGCGCGACCCGGTGTTCGGCGGGGGCGCTCCCGCCTAGGCACGGGGCGGCCCGCTCGTCAGCCCGCGGCGTCGAGCAGCCGGACGGTCCCGTCGCCGAAGTTGGTGACGAGCAGCCGTCGCCCGTCGGGGGTGACCGACACGCTCGTCGGGTCGGCGCCGGTCGGGATCCGCGCGGTGACGACGCCGGAGCGCACGTCCACGACCGCGACGGTGCCGTCGTCGACGTTGGCCGTGTAGAGGTGACGGCCGTCCGGGGCCCAGGTCACGTCCTGCGGCCCGGCGCCCACCGCGGGCACGGTGCCGACCACGGCGTTCGTGGCGGGGTCGATGAGCACGACGTCGTCGCTGATGTAGTCGACGAGCGCGATGCGCGTCCCGTCCGGGGAGACCTCCAGGCTGTGCGGGCCGTCGCCCACCGGGATCGACGCCACCACCCGGTGGCTGCCGAGCTCCAGGACCGTCACCACGTCGGAGAAGTGGTTCGTGACGTAGACGGACCGCCGGTCCGGGGGGAAGGCGACCCAGTGCGGCGACGGCGGGACCTCGATGCGGTCGACCAGCTCGCCCGTCGTCGTGTCCAGGACGTCGAGGTGGTCCTCGTCGAAGTACGGCACGTACAGGAGCCGCCCGTCGGGGGTGGTGGCCGCGGCGTACGGGCCCCGCCCGACCGGCACGGCGCCGACCCTGGTGTCGCTGCGGGTGTCGATGGTGACGACGGCGTTGACGGTGAAGCCCTCGTCGTAGGCGGACACGTAGGCCCGCGAGCCGTCCGGGGCGAAGGTCACCAGCTGCGGCGGCGCCTCGGGGACGGGGATCGCCCCGACGGCCGCGCCCAGGGCGGTGTCGAAGCGGATGACCGCACCGGCGGCGGGATCGGCGACGTAGGCGAACCGGCCGTCGGGCGCGATCGCCGCGTGGTGCGGCGCGCGGCCGACGGGGACCGCGCGACCCGCGCCGGGGCTCGCGGCGCTCGACGCCGGTGCCGGGGCGCCGAGGGAGGACGCGCCGGCCGGGTCCGACGGGGCGGAGGAGCGCCCCTCGTGCCCCTCGTGCCCGGCGCCGCCCGCGCCGGCCGAGGTGGGGGCAGCCTCCGCCTGACCCGGGGAGGCCGGGCCGCTGGGCCAGAGGAACGCGGCGACGGCGACCCCGGTGAGGAGCGCGAGCGCGAGGCCGATCGCGGCGCCCCGCAGGCGGGTGCGCCTGCGGCGGTGCCGTCCGTGGGCGACCGTGTGGTGAAGGTCCATTCCGACTCGTTCCCGTCCGCTTCCCGGGAGTGCATGGTGGGCGCGCCCGGGGTCCGCGGCAAGGGGTCGGCTCCCGGCAGGTGCGACGGGCGCGACTCCGGTGCCGGCGGAGCGCGGCTGCCGCGACCTGTCGGCGGGACGCTCTACCCTCCCTGGGCGTGAGCGACGGGCCGGACGCCGAGGACCCGCCCGGCGATCCCGCGCAGCTGACGGCGTACGAGCTGTGGGAGCGCACCCGGCGGGCGGGTCAGCGGGTGACCGCGGCCGGCGAGCGTCTCGTGGCCGCCCGCTCGGCGCGGGACCGCGTGGCGCTGGCGCCGGGTTTCCTGCGGCCGGTGCGGCAGCTGCTCACCCTGCGCCTGGTCGCCGTCGCCCGGGCCCGGCGCCGGGCGTTCCCGCTCCAGGTGCCGCCGGCCGGCGCCTCGGGCATCGCCTCGCTGTGGGCGGAGGTGTTCTGGGCCTCGCGGGCCCGCTCGCCCGACGACGACTCCGGCGTCCTCCAGGCGGCCGACGTGTCGATCCGGGGGCTGCTGGCCCTCGAGCCGGCGGACCTGGCCGACCTCGACGCGGTGCGCGTCTGGTGGGAGCGGCTGGAGGAGGTCGAGGCGACCCTCGACGGGCTCGACGTGGAGGCCCAGGCGGCGGAGGAGCTCCACCGTTCCGTGGCCGAGGAGGACCGGCAGGAGCGCCGCGGGGCGTCCTGACCCCGCCCGGTCACGCGCCGAGGCGGGTGCCGGCCCCTGGGTCGGCCGTCACCCAGCCGGTGCGGCCGTGCAACGGCGGGGTCTTGGTGCCGTCGGTGAACCAGACGACGACCCCGCCGGAGGTCCGGCAGCGCGCCCGCACGACGCGCACCCGGCCCTCGCGCCCGCTCCGGGACGGCCGGACCAGGGGCAGGCCGAAGTCGGTGCCGTCGACGTCGCCGGTGAGGACCGCCTCGCCGGCGGCCAGGGAGTTCGTCGGGACGGTGGTCACGGTCGCGCCTCCTGCTCCGGCCGGGTGGGGTCGCGGGTGACCCGGATGGTCCGCGGGCTGCGGATCCGGCGCGTGGGCACGACCTCGCCGAGCTCGGCCAGCCGCTCGACGGCGGCGTCCTTGTCGACCTGCTCGCGCAGGACACCCCCGGACCACTCGCAGTGCAGGTCGTCGGCCGGACCGGACCGGCCCCGCAGCCGCTCGCGCGCGTACTCCTTGTGCCGCCGGGCCTCGTTCTCCGCCGCCCGCCAGGCGTCGTAGTCGTGCACGGCCCCGACGTAGTCGCGGTCGGTGACCGTGAGCCGGGACTGGCGGGACACCTCGCCCTCGGTGTCCGGGTCGACCGGCGGGCCCCAGCAGGCGTCGAGGAACGGGCACCAGTCGCACATGGTGTCCCCGCCGGGGCCGAACCCGTCGCGAGGGACGGCGTCGACGCCCTCGTCCTCGACGGTGGCGTAGACGTCGCTGAGCCACACGATGGCCTCGGCGGTGAGCGTCGGGTCGTGCTCGGCCTCGAAGACGACGTCCTCGCCGGAGTCGCGGGACAGGTACCGCACGCGCAGCCCGTCGACGTCCTGCGCGGTGCCGGACTCCAGCCGCCGGTCGGCGGTCTGGCCGGTGCGCAGCAGCCAGGCGTAGACGGCGACCTGGAACCAGTGCTTGGCGGGCACGCCCCGGGTGAGCACCCGCTCGAAGCCGAAGCGGGAGGTGGTCTTGAGGTCCTCGACCACCGGGGCGTGCCACCAGTCGCAGCGGCCCTTGACCTGCTCGCCGCGCAGCGCCACCTCGGTCAGCCCGCCGTACTGGCGGCGCAGCGCCCGGAGCACCCCGCGGTGCAGCTCGGTGCCGAGGAACGCCTGCAGGCCGGTGCGGGTGTTGGTGGGCCGGCGCCGGGCGACCCGGTAGGCCGCCCGGCGCCGGCACTCGCCGAGCTCGGAGGCGCCGATCATCCGCTGGCGGGACCGGGCCCGGCGGCGGTCGAGGTCGCGGACCGCCGCCGCCAGGCTCGGGGCCGCCCGCCGCTCGGCCGTGCTCGGGCGGGCGGGCAGCACCGCCGTCATGCGGGGATCTCCTGCTGCCCGACCGACTGGCCGCTGCGCTGGGTGGCGATGACGTCGCGGACCAGCGCGGTCAGCCGCTTGGTGGCCACGTGCTCGACCGGCCGGCCGAACCGCTCGGCGATCTGCCCGTCGGTGACGCCCAGGCTCTCCAGGCTGGCGAGCACGCCGCGGCGGGCGGCGGTGAGCCGGCGCTCGCCCGGCTCGTCCGGGGTCGGCGAGGGCTCCAGCAGCGGGTTGACCGGCGCGGGGGCCTCCTCGGTGCGCGGCGCCATCGCCGCGGCGGCGGCCCGGGCGGCCTCGACCACCGCGGCCGGCGTGGTCGGGGCCGGCGTCGTGTGCGCCTGCGCGGCGGCCCGGCGGCGGCCGGCGGGGTGCTTGGCCATCGACGCCTCGAGGAACTGCTCGTGGCGCGCCTGGATCAGCTCGGCGACGGTGTAGGAGCCGCCGTCGGTCGGGACCTCGACGCCGAGCAGCGCGGCCCGGTTGGCCTCGCCCCACACGTCGCGCAGGGCGTCGTCGTCGTCGGCGTCCTCGATGCGGGACACCAGCGCGGCGACGTCCGGCTCGGCGCCGGTGCCGGTGCGGCGCTCCGCCCGGGCGGTACGCGCCTCGTCCTCCCGCTCGTGCTCGAGCAGCCCGCCGCCGTGGAAGGCGACGAGGTCGCGCACGTGCGCGGTGCCCGGGTCGCACCGGAGCGCGTCGAAGACCAGCCACTCGAGCAGCCGCCCGTCGGCCTTCTTGTCGGTCACCTCGCGGGCCGGGTCGTCGTTGGGCTTGATGCCCACGTGCACGCTGCGCGCGCCGACGATCAGCGGACGGCGCCCCCGGCGCAGCCGCACCCACACGCTGGCGGCGTAAGGGAACTCCCGGTGCATCTGCACCGACCAGGTCTTCTGGCCCTCGATGGGACGGCCGTTGGCGTCGACCTCGGTGACCTCCTTGCCGCGGGCGGTCACCACGACGATGCCAGGGAAGGTCAGCAGCTCGGTCTGCAGCTTGCGCCAGCGGGAGCCGGCGTCGTTCCACAGGTTCTGGCTGATGGTGATCTCGGCGTTGGGGTCGCGCTTGAGCAGCTCGCGGTTGCGGGACGACCGCGCGGCGCGCGCGCTCGCCCAGTCCTTGAGCCCGTCCCAGATGGCCGAGCCGGTGTCGATGCCGAGCACGACCGGCTTCTCGCCGGCGTCGGCCGCGCGCCGCGCCTCGGCCTTGACCGCCTGGACGGCGGCCAGCACCTGGGCGTACGAGCCGTCGTGCTCGACGAGCTCGTAGCGGGCGCCGGGGATGGCGCCGTACTCGTCGCCGGCGCCCTCGTTGAGGTCGATCCAGTAGAGCGGACCGATCCGGTCGCTGGTGCTCAGCTGGGCCAGCGCCCAGCTCTTGCCCGCCTTCTCCTCGCCCTCGAGGAGGACGCACGGCCACGGGACGCGGCCGGTGGGCTTGCGGGTGGGGAGGCCGGAGATGGCCATGGTGTGCTCCTTGCCGACACGGGGAAGATGTCGACCCGGACGCTACGAGCGGGGTCTGACACATCCGGTGCCGTTCCGCAAGCCCTTCACCCGCTCGGTGGGAACGCGCAGGTCACGCGGCCGGCTCGGCGTGTCGGTGTTCGCCGTCGGCGTAACCGTCCCGCTGCGGCGGCCGGCCGCGGAGCCGGGCGGCGAGGCCGGTGTGCCGCCGTCCGGACCCCGTGGTGCGCACGGCCTGGGCCAGCGCCCGCGGCGAGCCGACGAGGACGACGAGCCGCTTCGCCCGGGTGACCGCGGTGTAGAGCAGGTTGCGCTGCAGCATCGACCAGGCGCCCGTGGTCAGCGGGACGACGACGCACGGGTACTCGCTGCCCTGCGCTCGGTGCACGGTGACGGCGTAGGCGTGCACGAGCTCGTCGAGCTCCGCGAAGCCGTAGGGGATCGTCTCGTCCTCGTCGGTGACCACGGTGAGCACCTGCGCGGCCGGGTCGACGGCGGTGACGACGCCCTGGGTGCCGTTGAAGACGCCGGTGCGGCCCTTGTCGTAGTCGTTGCGGACCTGGCTGACCTTGTCGCCGACGCGGAACACCCGCCCGCCGTGGCGCTTCTCGGCGCCGTCGGGACGCGCCGGCGTGAGCGCCTCCTGCAGCAGCTGGTTGAGCGCGGCGGCGCCGGCGGGCCCGCCGTGCACGGGGGTGAGCACCTGCACGTCGCGGCGGGGGTCGAGGCCGAACCGGGCCGGGATGCGGCGGGCGACGACGTCGACGGTGAGCCGCGCGGTCTCCTCGGCGTCCTCGGTGGCGAACAGGAAGAAGTCGTCGTGGCCCTGCACCTGCGGCGGGGTGCCGGCGTTGATCCGGTGCGCGTTGGCGACCACACCCGACCGGCTGGCCTGGCGGAAGACCTGCGTCAGGCGCACCGACGGCACCGGCGAGCCCTCGGCGAGCAGGTCGCGCAGCACCTCGCCGGGGCCGACCGAGGGCAGCTGGTCGGCGTCGCCGACCAGCAGCAGGTGCGCCCCCGGCGGCACGGCCCGCACCAGCTTGTTGGCCAGCAGCAGGTCCAGCATCGAGGCCTCGTCGACGACGACCAGGTCGGCGTCCAGCGGCCGGTCGCGGTCGAAGCCGGCGTCGCCACCGGGCCGCAGCTGCAGGAGCCGGTGCACGGTGACCGCCTGGGTGCCGGTCAGCTCGGTGAGCCGCCGGGCCGCCCGGCCGGTGGGCGCCGCCAGGACGACGCGGGCGCCCTCGGCCGCCGCCAGCGCGACGATCGAGCGGACCGTGCTGCTCTTGCCGCACCCCGGGCCGCCGGTGAGGACGGCGACCTTCTCGGTCAGCGCCAGGCGCACGGCCTCGCGCTGGCCGGGCGCCAGCGCCATGCCGGTGTGCCGCTGCAGCCAGGAGGTCGCGTCGTCCCAGTCGGCGTCCGCGAAGGCCGGCAGCCGGTCGGCGTCGGCGGCCATGAGCCTCCGCACGCCCGCGGCCAGCGACACCTCCGCGCGGTGCAGGGGGACGAGGTGGTAGCCCACCGTGGGCGGCCCGCCGTCGGCGGCCGGGTACTCCTCGCGGACGACGGCGGCGTCGGCGACCAGCAGGGTGAGGCAGATGGTGACCAGCCGGGCCGGGACCTCCAGCAGCTCGACGGCGCGGGCCACCAGGTCGGCCTCGGGCAGGAAGCAGTGGCCCTGCCCGGTCGCCTCGGACAGCACGTGCCGCAGGCCGGCCTCGACCCGCTCGGTGCTGTCGTGCGGGATGCCGACGGCGGCGGCGACGGTGTCGGCCGTCCGGAAGCCGATGCCCCACACCTCCGCGGCCAGGCGGTAGGGCTGGGTCCGGACGACGCGGACGGAGGCGTCGCCGTACTCGCGGTGGACGCGGACGGCCAGCGAGGTCGACACGCCCAGCTCCTGCAGCAGGAGCACCACCTCCTTGACGGCGCGCTGCTCCGCCCAGGCGGCGGTGATCCGGCCGGCCCGGTGCGGACCCAGGCCCGGGACCTCGGTCAGCCGCCCCGGCTCCTCCTCGATCACCCGCAGCGCGTCGGCGCCGAGGTGGTCGACGATCCGCTCGGCCAGGCGCGGGCCGATGCCCGGGACCAGGCCCGAGCCGAGGTAGCGGCGGATCCCCTGCACCGTCGCCGGCAGCACGGTCGTGTGGTCCTCGACGTGGAACTGCCGGCCGTGCTGCGGGTGGGCGCCCCAGCGCCCGCGCAGGCGCAGCGTCTCCCCCGGCTGCGCGCCGAGCAGCGGGCCGACGACGGTGACCAGGTCGCCGCCGCGGCCGGTGTCCACGCGGGCCACCGTGTAGCCGGTCTGCGGGTTCGCGTAGGTGATCCGCTCCAGGGTGGCCTCCAGGACCTGGCCCGCCCGCGTCTCCCCCACTTGCCGTCCCCCCGCTCGCGCGTCGTCCGTCCTCCGACGACCGAGCGTCCCAGCGGGCGGGGACAGTCCGCGTTGCCGGCCGCCGCGAGCCGGAACTGTCGGCGGGTCTCCCTAGCCTCCGGGTGCTCACCTGAGCGATGCACCGACAACACGGAGGACCGGATCATGGCCGGCGACACTGTCATCACCGTCATCGGCAACCTGACCAGCGAGCCCGAGCTGCGCTGGACGCCCTCGGGCGCTGCGGTTGCCACCTTCACCATCGCGTCCACGCCGCGCACGCTGGACCGCCAGACCCAGGAGTGGAAGGACGGCGAGTCGCTGTTCCTGCGCTGCAGCGTGTGGCGGGAGGCGGCGGAGAACGTCGCGGAGTCGCTGACGCGGGGGTCGCGCGTGGTGGCGCAGGGCCGCCTCAAGCAGCGCTCCTTCGAGACGAAGGAGGGCGAGAAGCGCACCGTCGTCGAGCTGGACGTCGACGAGATCGGCGCCTCGCTCCGCTACGCGACCGCGACGGTCGCGAAGGTCTCCCGCTCCGGCGGCTTCGGCTCCGCGAACGGCGCCGCGAATGGCTCCGCGAACGGCTCCGGGAGCCGGAGCGGCGCCGGCGGCGCGGGGCAGGACGCCCCGGCCGACCCGTGGGCGACGGCCGCCGTCGGTGGCGGCCGCGACGAGGAGCCGCCCTTCTGACGGCGGCACTGACGGCGATCCGGTCCGGGGCCACGGCGTCGCGCGGTGGCCCCGGACCGCTCCGGGGCGGCGGGCTGACGGTGTCCAAGGTCCCTGCACCATCGGCGACGGTCGCAATACGCTCAGCAAGGTGTCGCGCACCACGACATGCCACGCCGCCTGGCTCGCTCTCGTCGGCGAGCTCCTGCAGGGCCAGACCCTGGCGCGGGAGTTCCCCCACGCGCAGGTGGCGGACCTGCTGCGCGAGTCCTTCGACGCGGCCTGCTGCTCGCTCAACGCGGTCGACTCCCGCTGGGTCGACCACGTCGTGGGCGGCTGGCCGGACGACTACCTGCCGGAGGTGCCGGCGCTCGACGTCCTCCCCGACGCCACGACCCACCCGCTGATCCGCTGGTACGCGGTGACGCGCCGCTCCGCGCCACAGGTGCTCGGCCGCGTCCCCCGCGAGGTGGCGCCGGCCGGGATGACGGCCGAGTGGGCCGGGTTCGCCCGTTCCTTCGGGATCACGCACCAGCTCTCGCTGCCGCTGCGGGTGGGCGAAGGGATCGAGGCCTACGTGGTCAGCCGCCCCGAGGACGACTTCGGCGACGCCGACGTCGAGCTGGCCGGCCTGGTCCTCCCCGCGCTCGCCTGCCTGCTGGCCCAGCACCGGGTGCTGCACGGCGTGCCGGACGAGCAGTCCGGGCGCGCCCGGGACCTCGGCCTGACCGAGCGGGAACTCGCCGTCCTCCGGCTCCTGGGTGCGGGCCTCACCGCGCAGGCGATCGGCCACCGCTTGCGCACCTCGCCGCGCACGGTGCACAAACACCTGGAGCACCTGTACCGGAAGCTCGGCGTCCGGGACCGGCTCATGGCGGTCCAGCGCGCCCGTGACGCGGGACTGCTCGCTCCGCCCACCGGGCTCGTACCGCGGGCCGGGGAGCGCCGCCCGCGCCCGCGCATCCCCTCCCCGCGCCCGGCGGACCACACCCACGGGACCCCGGCGCCCGGGGAGAAGTGCGTACAGACGCCCGTGCCCGGTCGTCCCTAACGTCCCGACCGTCGACGCCGGAGGCGCTCCCGGGGAGGACGTCATGTCGCTGCTGGTCATCCACCTGTGCTGGACCGACGCCGGTCCCGAGGAGCTCGCCCGCCTCCAGCGGCTGCTGCCGCCGGTCCGCCTGCTGCGCGAGGGCCCGTGCCTGCACCGCCGCACCTGGCCGTCCGGGTCGCGGGTGCTCGGCATCGAGGTGTGGGGCGACGACGACGCGGCCCGCCGGCACCTCGACGAGTTGCCACTCGACTCGGTCGCGGCCGGCCTGGAGGCACCCACCGTCGTCGTGCTCGTGTTCCCGGAGGCGTACCGGTCGGTCCTGCCGATCGTGGTCGGGACGACGGGCGAGGACCGGGACGTCCTCAGCCCCTTCGCCGCCGCGTCCGCGCGCCGGTAGCCCCGCGCGGCCGGTGCCGCAGGAGACCTGCGGGTCAGCTCGGCCGGTCGAGAGGCTCGGCCGGGCGGGAGCGGGTCGCCGCCAGGCTCGCCAGCGTCCAGGCGGCAGTCGCGGACGAACGCGGCCGACGTCGTCATCGAGTCCAGCAGCCACTGCACCGAGGCGGGCAGCTCGACGTCGCGCCGGCGGGAGGGCTCGGCGGGCGGGCCGGGCGACACGACGTGCGGCTGGCCGGCGGCCCCGCCCCGACGCGCGCCTACGTCGAAGAGCCGCTGCCCGACGTCCTGGACGGCACCATCGAGCCGGGCCGGGTCTCCGACGTCACGACCGACCTCGACGGCGTCCCCGCCGGCTACCGCGACATGGCCGACCGCCGGCTCTTGTCCCCCGGTCCCGGCGGCGGGACGCTCGGCGCATGGACCGGACCGGTGAGCAGGACGCCGACGGTCGTGCGCCGGCCGGGGAGACCCTCCGTCAGGCGCAACGCCGCCGGGCCGAGCAGACCTCCGAGCGCCTGCGCCGCCGCGTCGACCACCTCCGGCGCCGACTGGGCCGCGACGCCGAGGCGGTGGCCGGCACCGAGAGCGGCGTCGCGGCCACGCACCTGACCCTGGCCGAGCGGGCGCTCCACGAGGGGCGCCTGGAGGATGCGCTGGGACTGCTCAGCGAGGCCGCCGCGGCGCTGCATGCCGTCGAGCACGAGCGGCTGCGGGCCGCCCGGTGGCGGTCGGAGGCCGCCTTGGCCGCCGCGGAGGTGGCCGCCGCGGAGGTGGCCGACGCCGAGGGCCGGCGCGCCTCGGCCGGACGCGCCCTGGACGACGCGGCGCGGCGCGGCGAGCAGGCCGCCCGCCGGCGGGACGCGGCGGCGCTGTACCGCGACCAGGCGGCCCACCAGCGCGACGACGCAGCGGACGAGCGGGACCGGCAGGCGCGGGAGCGGGCCGCCGCCGCCGAGCAGCGGCAGGCCTCCGCAGACGAGCGCACGGCCGGGCGGGTGCGTTGGGCGGAGCGGGCCGCCGGGGCGCCGGAGGACGACGAGCAGGACGCCATCGACCGCGAGGTCGACGCGAGCCACCGGGCGTGGGCCGACGACGACCGCGCACGGGCCGCCGCCGACCGGGAGGCCGACGCCGCCGACCGGCTCGCGGCCGAGCGGGACCGCGTCGCGGCGCGGCAGGACCGCGAGTCCGCCCGCACCGACCGGGACCGGGACCGCAGGGACCGGGCGGACCGCAGCCGTCGCAGGGACGGCCGGTGACGTGCCCGACCTGACGCGCGACCTGCTGCTCGCCCGCTTCCGCGCCGCCGCGGAGGCGGTCGCCCGGGAGCGGCCCGACGTCGACGCGGACGCGGCGCGCGAGGTGTTCGCCGAGGCGGCCGGGCTGCTGCACGACGGGCTCGTGCTCGACGACCTGGACGACGCCGACACCGCGGCCGTCGTCGAGGGGCTGTGCGCGGCGCTCGCCGACCCGGACCCGGGCGCGGCGGTGCGCGCCCTCGCGCGTGCGGCCGGCGACGACCCCGGCGACCTGTCCGACCGGGAGGCGGTCGCGGCGGCCTACCTCTCCGCCGCGCGGGTCCTGCAGCTCTGACGGCGGGTCAGCCGCGCGGGGCGAGGCCCTCCCGCAGCTCCCCCAGCGCCTCGGCGAGGGACACCCGCGGAGCCCAGCCCCAGCGCCGCGCGCGGTCGGTCAGCAGCCGGCCGGTCCACACCGGCTCGTCGGTCCACTCCGGCTCGACGCCCAGCGCGCCGGTGACCGTGCCGAGGTAGTCCCGCCAGGTCGCCGGCTCCCCGGCCACGTTCACCGGGGTCGCGCGGCCGGGCACGGGCCCCTGCTCGGGGTCGTCGGCGGTGGCGACCGCGCCGGTGGCGACGTCGGCCACGAAGGCGGCCAGGTCGTCGACGTGCACCCAGGCCCAGGTCTGCGCCGGGTTGGTGCGGCGGTCCCCGTCGGCGACCGCGCGCGGGCGCAGCGTGTTCCACACCGACGTCTCCCCGGCGCCGAGGACGGCCGGCGGGCGGACCAGCACCGTCGTGAGCCCGCCGATCTCCGCGAGCGCGGCGTCGGCGGCGTTCTTGGTGTCGGGGTAGGCGCCGCTGCCCTCGGGCAGGAGCGGGCCGTCCTCGGCGATGTCCCCGACGCCGGGCGAGCGGTCGTACACCCCGGCCGTGGACAGGTGCACGAACCGGGCGACGCCGGCGTCGCGCGCGGCGCGGGCGAGGGCCGGGGTCTCCTCGACGGCCACCCGGAGCTGGGCCTCCCGCGGCGAGCCCATCGGGTGGACCGTCGTCACCACCGCGTCGGCGCCGGCGGTGACCTCGCGGGCGAAGGCGTCCTCGGCGAACTGGCCGACGTGCTCGGTCACGCCGTCGAGCGCGGGCGCGCTGCCGGCCCGGCGGACGACGGCGCGCACCTGCGCCGAGCGCGCGACGAGCGCCCGGCACACCGCGGCGCCCACCAGTCCGTTCGCACCGGTCACCACGACGACGGGAGGGGAGGCGGCCATGCCCCCACCCTGCCAGCGGCTCCCCGGCCCCGCCCCGGGAGGTGCCGCCGGTCACGGATGGGTAGGGCGGGGAGGTTCGGGGGTAGGGCGACCGGAACCGGGCGGCCAGTGGAGCGTCGGCCCGACTCAGAGCTGGGTACGGCGCACATGACGGGCAACACGACACACCGCTTCACCAACACGTCCGTGCTGTCCATCGAGACGGCGGACGCGTCCCAGGTCGTCACCTCCGACGAGATCGACGAGCGGCTGCGCGAGACCTACCAGCGGGTGGGCCTGCGCACCGGCCTGCTCGAGCGGCTCGCCGGCATCCGGGAGCGCCGGTGGTGGGCCGAGGGGACGACGTTCGTCAACGGCGCCGCCACCGCGGGGGCCAAGGCGATCAGCGAGAGCGGGGTCGACCCCGCGCGCATCGGCGTGATGATCAACACCTCGGTCAGCCGCCGCTACCTCGAGCCCTCGACCGCGGTGGCGGTGCACCACGAGCTCGGCCTGCCGCGGTCGTGCCAGAACTTCGACGTGACCAACGCCTGCCTCGGCTTCGTCAACGGCATGGAGCTGGCCGCCGCGATGATCGAGTCGGGCATGGTCGACCACGCGCTGGTCGTCAACGGCGAGGACTCCCGGATCGTCCAGGAGCGCACCATCGACCAGCTCAACCAGCCCGAGACGGTGTCCAAGGACGTGCTGGCGCAGTTCGCCACACTGACCCTCGGGTCGGGCGCGGTCGCGATGCTGCTGGGCCGCTCCGACCTGCACCCGGAGGGCCACCGCCTCGTCGGGTCGGTGAGCCGGTCGGGCTCCGAGCACCACGAGCTGTGCGTCGGCGACAACGAGATGATGCGCACCGACCTCAAGGGGCTCCTCGACGCGGGCCTCGCGCTGTCCGAGGACATGTGGGCCGACGCCGCCGAGGAGTTCGACTGGGCCGGCGGCATGGACCGGTACATCGTCCACCAGGTGTCCAAGGTGCACACCAAGGCGATGTGCGACCGGTTCTCCATCGACCCCGCGCTGGTGCCGACGACGTTCCCGACCCGCGGCAACCTGGGGCCGGCGTCGGTCCCGTTCACCCTCGCCGGCCAGCAGGACACCCTCGCCGACGGCGACCGGGTGCTGCTCATGGGCGTCGGCTCGGGCCTGAACGTGTCCTGCCTCGAGATCGCCTGGTGACCGCCACCCGGACGGACACCGGGACGGCTCCGGGCACGGGGACGGGCGCCGGCACGGCGGCCCGCATCCCGGCGCTACCCGCGTTCCCCGGCCTGGACCCGGCGTGGTCGCGCACCGTGACCGTCGCCGACTCCACCGGCGCGCGGCACGAGTGGCACGTCCTCGACAACGGCGTCGCCGACCCCGTCGGCACGCTGCTGTGCGTCCACGGCAACCCCACGTGGTCCTACCTGTGGCGCCGGCTGGTCGCCGCCGCGCCGCCCGGGTGGCGGGTGGTCGCCCCCGACCACCTCGGCATGGGCTGGTCGCAGCGGCTGGACGCGCCCCGCACGCTGGAGCAGCGGGTCGCCGACCTCGGCGACCTGACCGCGGCGCTGGGCGTCACCGGCCCCGTCGTCACCGTGGGGCACGACTGGGGCGGCGTCATCTCGCTCGGCTGGGCGCTCGCGCACCGGGCGGACCTGCGCGGCGTCGTGCTGTGCAACACCGCCGTCGCCATGCCCGAGGGCGACTGGGGCCCGGTCCTCATCCGCGCCGCCGACGCCCCCGGCGTCCGCACGGCCGTCACCGTCGGCACCCCGGTCTTCGTCCGGGCGACGACGGCGCTCTCCCGCCCGCCGCTGCCGCGGGCGGTGCGCGACGCGTTCGCCGCCCCCTACGCCACGGCGGCGCGCCGGCGCTCGGTCGGTGACTTCGTCGCCGACATCCCCTTCTCCCCCGGCCACCCCTCGCGGCCGGTGCAGGAGGCGATCGCGGAGGGCGTCCGCACGCTCGACGTGCCGGCGCTGCTGCTGTGGGGGCCCCGCGACCCGGTGTTCGGCGAGCGGTACCTGGCCGACCTGCGCGAGCGGCTGCCGCACGCCGCGCTGCACCGCTACGAGGGCGCCTCGCACCTGCTCCCCGAGGACGCCCCGCAGTACGCCGACGCCATCGCGCAGTGGGTCACCGAGCTCCCCGGCTCCGGCACCGCCGAGCCGGCCCCGACGCCGGAGCCCGCGGCCCCCGACGACGACCCGCCCCCGCTCTGGGCGTCGCTGACGGAGCGGGCCGGCGACGAGTCCCCCGCCGTCGTGGAGGTCGGCGGGGAGACGGTGAGCTGGGCGCAACTGCACCGGCGGGTCGAGCACCTCGCCGCGGGACTCGCCGCGTCCGGCGTCCGACCCGGTCAGCGGGTGGGCCTGCTCGTCGAGCCGTCCGCCGATCTCACGGCCGCGGTCTACGCCGTGTGGCGGGCGGGCGCGGTCATCGTCGTCGCCGACAAGGGCCTGGGCCTGCGCGGCATGCGGCGGGCGCTGCGCAGCGCCGCGGTCGACCACGTCGTCTGCAGCACCGCGGGGCTCGCCGCCGCCCGCCTCATGGGCCTGCCCGCCTCCCGCATCGCCACCGGCTCGGTGCCCGCGCTCCCCCGGCGGGCGCTCGGCGCCGTCCGCACGCTGGCGGAGGTCGAGGACGCCGGCCGCGGTGCCCCGGCCCCGGTGGTCCCGCCCGGCGACGCCGACTGCGCGGTGCTGTTCACCTCCGGCGCCACCGGCCCGGCCAAGGGCGTCGTCTACACCAGGCGCCAGGCCGCCGCGCAGCTCGCGCTGGTGCGCGGCACCTACCGGCTCACCCCGGAGGACCGGCTGGTCGCCGCGTTCGCGCCCTTCGCGCTGCTCGGCCCGGCGCTGGGCATCGGCACCGCGGTGCCGGACATCGACATCACCGCGCCCGGCTCCCTCACCGCGCGCGACCTGGCGGAGGCGGTCGCCGCGGTCGGCGCCACGGTCGTGTTCGCCTCCCCCGCCGCGCTGCGCCGGGTCGTGGCCACCGCCGCCGACCTGACCGCCGGGCAGCGGACGGCGCTCGGCGGCGTCCGGCTGCTCATGTCGGCCGGCGCGCCCGTGCCCGCCACCCTGCTCGAGGCGCTGCGCGACGTCCTGCCCTCGGCGGAGGCCCACACGCCCTACGGCATGACCGAGGCCCTGCCGGTCACCGACGTCTCGGCCGCCGAGGTGGCCGCCGCCGGGGAGGGCGAGGGCGTCTGCGTGGGCCGTGCACTGGCCGGGGTGGACGTGCGGATCAGCCCGCTCCGCGCGGACGGCGTGGCCGACGGCGACCTGACCGGCGCACCCGGGGTGACCGGGGAGGTGTGCGTGCGCGCCGCCCACGTGCGGGACCGCTACGACGCCCTCTGGGCCACCGACCGCGCGGCCTCCCGCCCGCCCGGCTGGCACCGCACCGGCGACGTCGGGCACCTCGACGCCGAGGGGCGGCTCTGGATCGAGGGCCGGCTGCCGCACGTGGTGACCACCGCCGCCGGGCCCGTCACGCCCGTCGGGATCGAGCAGCGGGCCGAGCGGGTGCCCGGCGTGGCGGCCGCCGCGGCCGTCGGCGTCGGTCCCGCCGGCGGGCAGGTCGTCGTCGTGGTCGTCGTCCCGGAGGGCGGCGGGGGCCGGTCGCGGCGCCTGCGGGTCGCCGGACCGGACCTGGCCGACGCCGTCCGGGCCGCGGCCGGCGTGGAGGTGGCGGCGGTGCTCACCGCTGCCCGGCTGCCCGTCGACATCCGTCACCAGTCCAAGGTCGACCGCCGGCAGGTGGCCGCGCGGGCGGCCCGGTTCCTCGCCGGGCGGCCGGGCGGGCGCCGCTCGTGAGGGTCCTGGTCACCGGGGCCAGCGGCATGCTCGGGCGGGCGACGGCGGAGGCGCTGCTCGCCCGCGGGGACGACGTCACCGTGCTGCAGCGCCGGCCCGCGGGGCTGCCCTGCGCGGAGGTGCTGGGCGACGTCGCCGACCCGGACGCCGTCGCGCGGGCCGCCCGTGGGCAGGACGCCGTCGTGCACCTGGCGGCGAAGGTCGACGTCACCGGCCCCCGGGCCGAGTACGAGCGGGCCAACGTCGCGGGCACCCGCGCGGTCGTCGACGCCTGCCGCGGGCAGGGCGTCGGCCGCCTGGTGCACGTCTCCTCGCCGTCGGTCGCCCACGCCGGCGCGGCGCTGGCCGGGGTCGGCGCCGAGCCGGCCGACCCGGCGCACGCCCGCGGGCACTACTCGCGGACCAAGGCCGTCGCCGAGCTCGACGCGCTGGCCGCGGACTCGGCGTCCCTGGCCGTCCTCGCCGTGCGGCCGCACCTCGTGTGGGGCCCGGGCGACACCCAGCTCGTCGGGCGGATCGTCGCGCGCGCCCGCGCCGGCCGGCTGCCGACGATCGGGTCCGGCGCGGCGCTGGTCGACACCACCTACGTCGACAACGCCGCGGCCGCGCTCGTCGCCGCGGTCGACGCGTGCGGGCCGGTGCACGGCGAGGCGCTGGTCGTGTCCAACGGCGAGCCGCGCCCGGTCGGCGAGGTGATCGACCGGCTGTGCCGCGCGGCGGGCGCGCCCGGCCCGCGGCGGCGGGTCCCGTTCCGGGCGGCCTGGCTCGCCGGCGCCGTCGTCGAGGGGGCCTGGGCGGTCACCGGCCGCCGCTCGACGCCGCCGGTGACCCGCTTCCTCGCCGAGCAGCTGGCCACCGCGCACTGGTTCGACCAGCGCCGCACCCGCGAGGCCCTGGGCTGGGCCCCGCGGGTGCGCCTGGAGGAAGGCTTCGCCCGCCTGGCCGCCTGGTACGCCGCCGGGGCGGCCTGACGGCCGAGCCGCCGGGGCGGCCTGAGGGCCGAGCCGCCGGGGCGGCCTGACGGCCGGGCCGCCGTCAGCCGGCGGTGGCCCGCACGGCCTCCTCGATGAGCTCGGCGACGACGTCCGGCTGCGACACGGTCACGGCGTGGGACGCGTCGACCTCGACGACGTGCGACCCGGCCCGCTCCGCCATGAACCGCTGGGCCTCGGCCGGCACCGCCAGGTCCTGGCGGGTGACGAGGGTCCAGGACGGGATGGTCCGCCAGGCCGCCCGCGTCGCCTTGTCGGCCAGGGCGTCACCGATGATCGGCCGCTGGGTGACGGCCATCAGGGCGGCGGCGTCGGCCGGCACGTCGGCGGCGAAGACCGGCCCGAACCGCTCCTGCTCGATGTAGAGGTCGTCGACGGGCTGCCCGCCGGGCCCGCGCACGGGCACCGGCCGCAGCGCCCCGCCGAGCTCGTTGCCCGGGAAGCGGCCGGCCAGCTCGCCGGTGCTCTCGCCCTCCTCGAGCAGGAAGCTGGCGACGTAGACCAGCGCCCGGACCCGCGGGTGCCCCTCGGCCGCCTCGCTGATCACGCTGCCGCCGTAGGAGTGGCCGGCCAGGACGATCGGCCCGTCCAGCCCGTCGAGGAGGTCGCGCAGGAGGTCGGCGTCGCCGGACAGGCTGCGGAGCGGGTTGGCCATCGCCACCACCGGGTGGCCGTCGCGGAGGAGCCGGGCGACGACGCCGTTCCAGCTCGACGAGTCGGCGAAGGCCCCGTGCACCAGCACCACCGTGGGCCCGGCGTCGGTGCGGTCCTGCTGCGTGCTCTCGGTCATCGGATCTCCCTCTCCTTCAGCGGGCGGGCCGGTCGGTCCGCCCGGATGTCCCTCGAACGCCCCCGGTATGCGATATATTGCACATCAGTAGCGGTCCGGGGAAGCCTTCCCTGGTCGCCGCCCGCACCGAGACGAGGTCCACCCGTGCCGATCCCCCCGACGTCCCCCGGCGTCGACCGCAGCCTCCTGCGCGACGACGTCTACCGCCGCCTGCGCGACGCGATCGTCGACGGCACCTTCGCCCCCGGCGAGCAGCTGCGGGACCTCGAGCTCGCGGCCTGGCTGGGCGTGAGCCGGACCCCCGTGCGCGAGGCACTGCTGCGCCTCGCGCACGGGGGGTTGGTCTCCGCCCGGCCGGGGCGGTCCACGGTGGTCAGCACGCTCTGCGCCCGGGACGTACGCGACGCCCGTGACGTCGTGGCGGCGATGCACGAGGTCGCCGTCCGCGAGGCCGTGCCGGTCCTCGGCGAGGCGGACCTGGCCGCCATGCGGGACGCCAACCGGCGGTTCGCCGAGGCCGTGGCGGCCGGCGACGTCGAGACGGCCCTCCGCGTCGACGACGAGCTGCACGGCGTGCCGGTGCGCGTCTGCGGCAACCGCGCGCTCGCCACGGTGCTCGAGCAGTTCACGCCCACCGTCCGGCGCGCGGAGCGGCTGCGCTTCGGCTCGCTGCGCGGCCGGACGTCGGTCACCCGGCACGACGAGCTGATCCGGCTGTGCGACGCCGGCGACGCCGAGGGTGCCGCCGGCGTCGCCTACGACACCTGGCACAGCCTGCCGAGCGAGGAGCCGTGACGCCCGGCGCCCGTGTCTCAGGGGGCGATCACGAGCTCGGCGACGAGGTCGCCGGCCATCGTGAACCGGTACTGCAGCTCGGCGACGCCGCCGGGGAAGTCGCCCTCCAGCCGCTGGACGGCGATCCACCGCGTCGCGTCGACGCGCCGGGCGCCGACCAGCTCGGTCGTGAACGTGAAGGCGGTGCCGGCCTCGGCCAACCACCGGCGGACCTCCTCGGTGCCGCGGTGGGTGTGGCCCTCGTCGGTGACGACGGCGTCGGGGGTGAAGGCCGCGAGGGCGGTGTCGACGTCGCGGGCGGTGTGCGCGGCGAGGTAGCCGCGGACGGGGGCGGGGAGCTCGGCGGGGTCGATGACGGTCGGTGCGCTCATGCCGCCACCGTGCGCCGTCCCCGTCCGGGAGGGTCCACCGCTGGACCCTCTCCCCAGGGGAGGGTGCAGAGTGCGCCCGTGCTGGCGATCGGCGAGTTCTCCCGGCTGACCCACCTGAGCGTGCGCACGCTGCGCCGGTACCACGACGCGGGCCTGCTCGAGCCCGCGACCGTCGACCCGGCGAGCGGCTACCGGTACTACAGCGCCGACCAGATCCCGACCGCCCAGGTGATCCACCGCCTGCGCGAGCTCGACGTCCCGCTGCCCGACGTCGCCCGCATCGTGCGCTCCCCCGACCCGGGCGACCGCGCCGAGCTCGTGGCCGGCCACCTGCGGCGGCTGGAGGACCAGCTGGCCGCCACCCGGGAGGCCGTGGCGTCGCTGCGCCGCCTGCTGCACCCCGACCCGCCCCCGCTGCAGGTGCGGCTGCGGGCGGTGCCGGCGACGC
Source organism: Geodermatophilus sp. SYSU D01106 (assembly GCF_054049995.1). NCBI lineage: Bacteria > Bacillati > Actinomycetota > Actinomycetes > Geodermatophilales > Geodermatophilaceae > Geodermatophilus > Geodermatophilus sp. SYSU D01106. The sequence continues at coordinate 68,872 of NZ_JBJGYM010000007.1, forward strand.
CGGTGGCCGCGGTCGCGGGCGTCGTGGACCTCGACGGCGTCCTCGCCTGGTACGCGGGGGCCATGGCAGAGCTCGACGCGGTCGTCGCCGAGCCGGAGGGGCCGCCGGGCGGGCTCTACGACAACGCCCTGTTCGAGACCGGCCGCGGGCACGTGCTCGTGTACCGGCGGACGGCGGGCCCCGCGTCCGGCGGGCGGGTGCACCCGGTGACGCTGCCGGCGGTGGAGCTCGCGGTGACCACCCACGCCGGCCCGCACGACGACATCGACGTCACCTACGGCGAGCTGGGCGCCTGGGTGGTCGCGAACGGGCTCGCGGTGGCCGGCCCGGTGCGGGAGAGCTACCCGGTGGGCCCGCGGGACACCGACGACCCCTCGGCCTGGCGCACCGAGATCGGCTGGCCGGTCTTCCCGATGGCCGCGCGCTGACCCCCGGCGGCCCCGGTCGGCCGGGGGTCGACTCCGGCTCACAGCCGCCGGGCCAGCACCTCGCGCCCCGGGCCGTCGAGGTCGACGAGCGCGGCGCGGCGGCCGGTGAGGGCCATCGCGAGGGCCTCCACCGTCCCGCTCACCGCGGGCCCGGTCCCGTGCCGCCACCCGGTGTCGGTGGCGCGGAGGGTGAGGCCGCCGGCGCGGGCCGGCGTCGTCAGCCCCGGCGCGACGCCCGGCGACACGAGGTGGTCCAGCAGCAGCACCCAGTCCTCGCGCGGGACGTCGGCGTCCAGCCCGAGGGGGCGGGCTAGGTCCCTCAGGTGCACGCAGGTCTCGGCGAAGGGCCCCATCGGACCCACCCGGGGCGGGTCGACGCGGTCGCCGGCGTGCCGGCGCAGGAGCGCGACGAGCTCGGCGGGCCCGGGCCGGGCCAGCCGCCGGGCGAGGGAGTCGACGGTCGCGGCGGTGTCGCCGCGGTGGCGGAGCGAGGCGAGGAGGAAGCGGCCGAAGCCGACCAGCATCGGCTGCAGCAGGTGCCCGGCGAGGACCCGGACCGTCCAGCCCTCGCAGAGGGTCCCGGCCTCCCACTGCGCGGGCCCGAGGCCCTCGAGCACGTCGGCCAGCCGCCGCCGGTTGCGGGCCGTGCGGGCGTGCACGTCGTCGCGGTTCACGGCCGGACCCCCTCGGTGTCCCGCTCGGTCTCCCCCTCTGCCGATGCCGCCCGGGCGCGGACGTCGCGCCCGAGCGCGGCCAGGACCGCGGCGGCGGTCGCCAGGTCGGCGGCGGAGCAGCCAGGGGCCAGGCGGCCGAGGTCGGCCAGCTCCCCGGCCCGCAGGTCCTCGAACGCCCGCCGTCCGTCCCCGGTGAGCTCGACCAGCACCGACCGCCGGTGCCCGGGGTTCGCGCTGCGGCGCGCGTGGCCGAGCCGGAGGAGGTCGTCGACGTGGCGCTGCACGTTCTGGCGCGCCAGGGACAGCGCGCGGGCCACCTGCGGGACGGTCGCGGGCCCGCTCTCGGCGAGGACCTCGACCACGGCCCGGGACCCGACGGTCCAGCCCCGGTCGCGGACCCGCGCCTCGACCACGCGGGCCGAGTCGAGCACCAGCGGGCGCGCCCGGCGCAGGACCTCGTAGACCGCCTCTCCCCGCGACATGACACCAACGATGTCATGTCAGGGTGCGGGGGCACCAGCCGGTCAGCTCCCCGACTGCTCCGGCGCCCGGTGCTCCTCGACCTCGAGGCGGTCGGCGAACAGCGGCGGCAGGAACCGCAGCATCAGGCTCGACCAGACCACGTGGGTGAGCACCGGCGCCTGGATGCCGCCGGTCATCTTGCGCTGGATGCCGAACATCAGCCCCATCGGCAGGCTGGCGAGCACCAGCGCCGGGTTGCGGGTAGCCACGGTGGCCAGGCCGTACACCGCCGTCGACACCACCACCGGCCGCTGCGTCCCCGCCGCCGCGTACAGCGCGCCGCGGAAGAACACCTCCTCGGCCACCCCGTTGGCGAGCGTCGTGGCGGCGACCAGCGGCGCCGAGCCCTGGTCGGCGTAGCGCAGCACCGAGCCGATCGCTCGCTCCAGCACCGGGATCCGGCGGGCCACCAGCGCCGCGGCGTAGAACGCGCCGAAGGCGCCGACGCCCGAGACGATCGGGGTGAGCAGCGGCCGCTGCAGCCGGTCGCCGGGGCCGAACATCCGCCCCAGGTGCAGCGGGCCGGAGGCCAGTCCCCCGGCCACCCAGGTGCCGGCCACGCCGAGGGTCAGCCCGTAGAAGCGGGGCGAGCCCGGCGGCGTCGACAGGGACACCCCCAGTAGCGATGCCCCGGCCACCGCGACGACACCGGTGACCCGCCGGCGGCGCCGGAACGCCGCGTCGGTCTCCCAGTGGTCTCGGGGCACGCTGCGCAGCAGCGGCCCGGCGACCCGGCGGACCCGGGCCTCCAGCGCGCGGGCGGCCCGCCCCCGGGTCACCGCCGCGCTCCCCGGGCGAGCCACCCGCCGCGCCGCTCACCGGCCGCTCGCCGGCGTTCGCGGGCGCGTTCCAGGAGGGCGGTGAGCACCATCTGGTCGTAGTCCACCGGGTCGAAGGGGACCACCCGGCGGATCGCGTCGTCGGTGACGACGACCTCGTTGGTCATCGAGTCGATGAGCGAGCGGCCGGTGGTGATGTCGACGTCGGTGACGAGGGACAGCCAGCGGGAGGACAGCTGCGGGCTGAGCAACGGCACGGGGACGACGAACAGGTGCCGGTTCTGGATGTCGGCCACGCGGGTGAGCATCTGCAGGTAGGTGAGCACCTCGGGGCCGCCGACCTCGAACACCCGCCCCTCGGCCTCCGGCGCCTCGAGGACGCCGACGAGGTACCGCACGACGTCGGCGACGGCGATCGGCTGCGTCCGCGTGTTCACCCAGCGCGGGGTGACCATCGCCGGCAGGTGCGCCACCAGCTGGCGGGTCATCTCCCACGACACCCCGCCGTGCCCGACGACGATCCCGGCGCGCAGCACGGTCACCGGCACCCCGGTCTCCCCCAGCAGCCGCTCGACCTCGCGGCGGCTGCGCAGGTGCCGCGAGAGCCGGTCGCCGTCGCGGCCCAGCCCGCCGAGGTAGACGATCCGGCGCACCCCGGCCGCGGCGGCGGCGCGGGCGAAGGCCCTCGCCGCGTCGGCGTCCTTGCGCTCGAAGTCCTCGTCGCCGAGGGAGTGCACGAGGTAGTAGGCGGCCCCGCAGCCCTCGAGCGCCTCGCGCAGCGACGCCTCGTCGCCCACGTCGCCCGCGACGGGCGTGCCGGCCCCGTCGTAGCGCTCCGGCCGGCGGGTCATCCCCCGGACCTCGTGGCCCGCCTCCTCCAGCGCGGTGGCCAGCCGGCCGCCCACGAACCCCGACGCACCGGTGACCAGGACTCTCACGCCCCCAGCCTTCCCCGGCCGGGCGCCGGGCGCGACCCGGTCGGGCACCATCGACCCGTGGACGGCGCACCTCCCCCGGACGGCGCGGACCTGCTGCGGACGGCGGCCGGGCGGCTGGAGGCGCTCGCGGCCCGGACGACGCCCGGCGACTGGCGGGTCGCCGGGCTGCTGGCCAGCCGGCCCGAGGTGGTCGCGCACGCCCCCGGCGGCGGCACCGAGCACGTGGCGGAGGCCCGGGCCGGGACCGGCGCCTGGATCGCGGCGCTGTCCCCCGCGCTGGCGGCGCCGCTCGCGGCCTGGCTGCACGCGGCGGCGCGGGAGCCGGGCGACCCGGCGGCCGAGGCGTTCGCCCGGGCGCTGCTCACCCGGCTGCCGTGAGGGCTGCGGGCTGGGCCCGTCCTGGGGATCACGTACGGCAGCGCTGCCGGTGTCCCTGAGCGGCCCACTCGGGGACAGGCCGCGCGCGCAGCTCGGAGGAGAACGACTCACCACTGGATCCGCTGGGGTCGTCCCGGTTGGCGATCACCGCAGCTCGGACGACGTCGTCCCCTGCGCCTCGAGACGCTTCGTGAACAGGACGAGATCGTCCCCGTCGGTCCAGTAGTCGGGAACACGGGTGTGCTCCGTGTACGCCAGAGCCCGGTAGAAGCCTCGCGTCCTGGCGTACTGCTCGGTGCCGGAGGTCCGGACGACGATGAGCCGCTGTCCTCGCTGCCGCAGATCGGCTTCCGCGTGACGCATCAGTGCCGCGCCGCGACCACCGCCCTGCAGGTCGGGCCGCACCGCGATCATCGTCAGGTCGTACGCGCGGTCCGCCGCCTCCTCCGGCCGGTAGAACAGCACGGACGCCAGTCCTCGTCCGTCGTCCGCGTCCGCGACGTAGCACGTGCTGCCCTCACCATCCGGCTCCAGGACGCCCTCGGTGAGGAACCCCGCCTCGTCCCGGCGGAACATGCCAGCCGCTACGACCAGATCGACCACTGCCGGGCCGTCTTCGGTCACGAACGCGCGCATGGCCTCTTCCAGATGCACGGGCGACGTGCCTCGGTGGCACGCCTTCATCCCGCGTGGTCGCGGCCAAGGTTCGGTCCGGACGTCCGGGAGTGCAAGTCGTATCGCGGTGTCCCTGAGGCCGCCTCCAGAGGCAGGGGCGGCGGCGGGCACGATCCGCAGGACCGGCCCCAGGGCGGGGTCAGGCCGGCGCATAGCGGGCGGCGATCGCGGCGGCGCGGTCGTGCAGGGCGGCGCGCAGCCAGCCCGGCGCCAGGGCCTCGCCGGCCGCCCCGAGCCGCCACAGCGCCCACTCCGCGTGCCGCCGGTCCTGGAAGGTGACCTCCAGCAGCGGCCGGCCGTCCGCGCCGGGTCCGTCGTCGGCGAACGGGCGGGTGGCGAGCGCCGTGGCCACCAGGTCCTCCTGCCGCCCGGGATCCACCCGCACCAGGACGGCGACCTGCTCGCCGCCGGTCCGGAACCGCGCGACGCGCTCGCGCCACAGCCGGTCCAGGTCGACGTCGGCGGGCCGCCGCGCGGGCTCCGGCAGCTCCGCGGCGTCCAGCACGCGGGCCAGCCGGTAGGTGCGGTCCTCGCCGCCGCGGGTGGCCAGTAGGTAGCCGCGGCCGCGCACGGTGACCAGGCCGATCGGGTCGACGGTGCGCCAGCCGGGGTCGCCCGCGGGCGGCGCGTAGTGGAGGCGCACGCGTCGTCCGGCCAGCACCGCGCGGCGGACCACGGCGACCGCGGGGCCGGGCACCTCCTCGGCGTCCGGCCGCTGCGCGACCAGGTCCACCGCCGGGTCGACCAGCAGCCGCCGCGCCGCGTCGCCGGCGGTGGCCCGGTGTCCCTCGGGCAGCGCGTCGACCACCTTGCGCAGCGCCGACGCCCGCGCGGGGCCGAGGCCGAACCCGCGCCCGCCGACGAGCAGGCCGAGCGCCTCGTCGGAGGTGAGCCCGGTCAGCTCGGTGCGGAACCCGGGCAGCAGCGCGAACCCGCCGTGCCGCCCGCGCTCGGCGTAGACGGGGACCCCCGCCGTCGACAGCGCCTCGACGTCGCGCAGCACGGTGCGCGTCGACACCTCCAGCTCGCGGGCGAGCTCGGCCGCGGTCAGCCGGCCGCGCTGGCGCAGCAGCAGCACCAGGGAGACCAGCCGATCGGCGCGCACGCGCGGGATCCTGCCGGGAAACGTGACAGGAGGTGTCGTGGTTCGCCGCCAGGCTCCCCGGCACGGGGCGGACGAGGGTCCGCGCCCGGGACGGAGGGAGCAGCGATGGCGGTGCAGAGGTCGGCGGTCGACCCGTGGACGTGGTCGGCGGCACTGGGGTTCTCGCAGGGCGTGGTGGTCACCGGGCAGTCCCGGACGCTGTGGTGCAGCGGGCAGACCGCGACCGACGGCGAGGGGAAGCCGCAGCACCCGGACGACGTGGCCGCGCAGCTGGCGCTGGCGCTGGACAACCTGGAGGCCGTGCTCGGCGGGGCCGGCATGGCGCTGGCCGACGTCGTCCGGCTCGAGGTCCTCACCACCGACGTCGACCGGCTGATGGAGTCCTACGGCGTGCTGGCTAGGCGCCTCGGCGCGGCCGGGGTCGCGCCGGCCACGACGATGCTCGGGGTGAGCCGGCTGGCGATGCCCGAGCTGCTCGTGGAGCTGCAGGCCACGGCCGTCGGGTGACTCAGCCGTCCTCGTCGCCGGGGTCCCCGGCGGGCAGCTCCGGCATCCCGGCCAGGGCCGCGGCGACGAGGGCGACGCCGGGGTCGGCGTCGGCGGCCAGGCGCCGTAGCGCCTCCCGGGCGGCCGGCCCGGGCACCTCGACCAGCGCCTGGGCCAGCCGGATGCGCACCGCCGGTCCGGCACCCGGGGCCCCGAGCTCGGCGACGAGGGCGGCGAGCACCGCGCCGGCGTCCGCGGGGTCCCGGGACAGCGCCCCGAGCGCCTCCGCGGCGTCGACGTCGGCGGTGCCCGCGACCACCATGGCGACGAGCGCGGGCACGGCGGCGGGCTCGCCGCGCCGGCCGAGCGCCAGGGACGCGTCCCCGCGGACCGCCGCGTCCGGGTCCGCCAGCGCCCCGCGCAGGAGGTCGTCGGCGCCCGGCGTCCCGGCCTGCGCGGCGACCGCCCGCACCGCGCGCCGGCGGACCGCCGCGTCGTCGGAGCGCAGGCCGCCGGCGAGGGCCGGGAGGCCGCCGTCCCCGGACCGGGCGAGCGCCCAGCGCAGCGCCCCCGCGACGTTCGGGTCGTCCTCGGCGAGCACCGCGCCGGCGAGCACCCGGGCGGGCACCGGCAGGTCGTCGGCGAGGGCCGCCCGCTGCCGGCGCGCGGCGCTGGGCGCGGCGAGCTCCTGCAGGAGCCCGACGACGCGCAGCACGTCGGGCCAGTCGGCCGGCGCGGACCCCTCGACGGCGCGCAGCCGCTCGAGCAGCTCGCGCTCCCGCGCGAGGCGCTCCTCGGCCGCCCGGACCAGGTCGGCCACCAGGGCGGCGGGCGCGAAGGCCGGGTCGGCGAGCGCCCGGCCGACCTGCTCGAGCGACAGGCCGAGCGAGCGCAGGCCCTCGACGGCGAAGATCCGGCGGACGTCGTCGGCGGAGTACTCGCGGTAGCCGCCCACGGTGCGCCCGCTCGGCGAGACCAGCCCCAGGGCGTCGTAGTGCCGCAGCATCCGGGCGCTCACCCCCGACCGGCGGGCCACCTCCCCGATCAGCACGCCGGGCCGATCACGATCCCGCGCCCTGCCCGGCGGCCACGGCCGCCGCCCGCTCGGGACCGAGGGCTGCCAAGCGCCGGGCGTCGGCGAGCGCCGCGTCGAACCCGGCCTCCGGGTCGCGCGCGAGCGCCTCGGTGGCGCGGGCGTGCGCCGCCGCCTCCGGGTCGGGCCCGGCCGCGACGCCGGCGAGGGCGGGTGCGGCGGCACCGCCGAGGGCGACCAGCGCCCGGCTGAGGCTCAGCCGCACGTCGCGGCCGCCCCGGCCGAGCTGCGACGCGAGCGCGGCGGCCAGGCGGGCCCGCTCGCCGTCGGGCGCGAGCGCGACCGCCGTCCGCCACGCGGTGCGCGCGACGTCGTCGTCGGGGTCGCGCAGCAGGTCGCCGGACACCCAGGCCCAGGCGCGGGCGTCGCCGAGCTTGGACAGGGTGTGCAGCGCCTGCGCGCGGGCGCGCGGCACCGGGGAGCCGAGCTCGCGGCGCAGCCGGGGCAGGGTCTCGCCGGCCGGCAGCCGGGTCAGCGCCCAGGTGAGCATGTCCCGCACGAACGAGTCGGGCTCCGCCGCGCACCGCCGCACGAGCACCTCCAGCAACCCGGGGCCGGGCGAGGAGCCGGCAGCCAGGGCCGCGCGCAGCCGGACCGACGGGTCCGGGGCGCCGAGGGCCTCCGCCAGACCGGCGGACGGGCCGGCGGGCGGGCCGGCGGGCGGGTTCGTCGTGGGCATCGGGACCACCTCCGGGGCCCAGCCGACACCCTGTCACGGTGTCAGGGTCAAGCCCCGGCGCGTGCGTCAGGACGAGACGGCAGCACCGGGACCAGCAGGTGCGAGTCGAAGCGCCCGCCGGTGTGCACCACCTGCCGGCCGCGGTTCACCGTCTCCCGGTGCCGGGCGAAGGTGAGGTGCTCCGGATACCGCATCACGTCGCTGCCCTGGACGACGAGCAGCAGCCGCTCCCCCGCCTCGAAGCGGGTGCCCGAGGGCCACACCTCGACGTCGAGCCGGGTCGGCTCCCCCGGGGTCAGCGGCAGCGCCCGCCGGTGGGCCAGCACCGGCATGGACTCGGTCGACCGCTCGGGGTCCAGCTCCCGGTGCGAGGCGCGCAGCCAGCCGTTGGCGACCGGCCCGTCCTCGAACTGCCCGTAGTAGGCGAACCCGACCTGCCGGCCCTCGGCGTCGAGCTTGAACAGCGCGACGAAGACGTCCATGTCGTCGGCCTCGTCGGCCGAGACCCACAGGGCCGCCTTCACGTGGCCGACGATCTCGGTCGCCTCCTCGAAGGTGATCTCGAAGGTCGCCCGGCGGGGGGCGAGCCCGCTGCCCAGCCCGTCGTAGCCGGCCTCCTCCTCGTCGCCGGGCGCCGCCCATCCCAGCGAGCCGTCGCCGGCCCGCAGGAACAGCCGGCGGTACCCGACGTCCTCCAGCGGCCACTCCCGGGCATCCCGCCAGGTCCCCTCGTTGTACGCACTGCGCACCTCGGCGCGCACCCGCGGCCAGGACTCGATCCCGGTGCCGGGCCGGTCCAGCAAGAAGTGGTCGAAGAAGGCCCGCTGGCGCTCGACCATCTCCGGCTCGTAGTAGTAGGCCCACTTCTTGCGCCCGTGGACGTCCAGCCACTTCTGCTCCGAGGAGATCCGGCGGAAGCCCTCGAGCGTGCCGCGCGAGTGCAGCCCCTGGTCGGCCCAGCTGGCGACCACGTAGGCGGGCACCCGGACGTCCTCCAGCGGCGGGACCTTGGAGGCCCAGAACTCGTCGAAGAAGGGGTGGGCGGCGGTCTCGGCCTCCAGGTCCTCGATCTCGGTGGTGCTCGCCCCCCACCGCTCCCAGATGTAGGGCCAGAACGAGGTCTCCGGGATCCCGCCATGCCGGGCGACCTCCCGGTAGGTGTCGTTCCACCCCTCCCACGGGTTGATGGCCGCGAGGTGCGGCGGGTCGAGCGCGGCCACCCGCCACTGCAGGCTGGCCAGGTAGGAGACGCCGGAGAGCCCCACCTTGCCGGCGCTCCACGGCTGCGTCCCGGCCCACTCGACGAGGTCGGCGAAGGCCCGGGCCTCCTCCGGCGAGTGGTAGGTGGCCCGGCCCTCGGAGTACCAGGTGCCCGGGCAGTCGGCGAGCACCAGCGCGTAGCCGTGGGGCAGCCAGTACTCCGGGTCGGGCGCCTCGAACGTCGTCAGGTCCGAGGTCCACTCCGGACGCACGCCGGCGGCGGGGTAGATCTGGCCGATCGGCGCCGGGTTGTGCTTGCCGTAGGGCGACCAGCTGACCAGGGGCGCGGCCGGCACGTCGGTGCCGGGCCGGTAGACGTCGACGTAGAGCACGTGGCCCTCGTCGCCGAAGGGGACGGCGACGTCCCGCTCGACCACCATGCCGGGACGGCGCTCCACGCGGTGCCGGGGCGGGCGGCCGGCCCGCGACTCCGGCGTGCTGCGCGGTGGGCGGAACAGGTACCCGGACCCCGTCACGGGCGCTCCCTCCGTCGGCGGGCGCCCGGCCGGGGGCGGACCGCCCGGGGCCGGGACGCCCGCTGTGCTCGCCCCTACCGGTACACGCCGGTCCGCACCCGGTCAACGCGGCCGGTCGACGCGGCCGGTCGACTCCCGCCCGGGCAGCCCGCGTCAGGAGTTCCCGCGGCGCTCCTGCTCGCGCTCGATCGCCTCGAACAGCGCCTTGAAGTTGCCCTTGCCGAAGCCGAGCGAGCCGTGCCGCTCGATGAGCTCGAAGAAGACGGTCGGCCGGTCGCCGGTGGGCCGGGTGAAGATCTGCAGCAGGTAGCCGTCCTCGTCGCGGTCGACCAGGATGCCGCGCCGCTGCAGCTCCGCCACCGGCACGCGCACCTCGCCGATGCGCGCCCGCAGCTCCGGGTCCTCGTAGTAGGAGTCCGGGGTGGGCAGGAACTCGACGCCCTCAGCGACCATGGCGTCGACCGCGCCGACGATGTCGTTGGTCGCCAGCGCGACGTGCTGCACGCCGGGGCCGCCGTGGTACTCGAGGTACTCGTCGATCTGCGACCGCTTCTTGCCCACCGCCGGCTCGTTGAGCGGGAACTTCACCCGGTGGTTGCCGTTGGCCACGACCTTGCTCATCAGCGCCGAGTAGTCGGTGGCGATGTCGTCGCCGATGAACTCGGCCATGTTGGTGAAGCCCATGACCCGGTTGTAGAAGCCGACCCAGGTGTCCATGGCGCCGAGCTCCACGTTGCCGACGACGTGGTCGACGGCCTGGAACAACCGCCGCGGGGCGCCGGGCCGCTTGACGTGGGACGACGTCCGCGCGACGTACCCGGGCAGGTACGGGCCGGTGTACCGGCTGCGGTCGACCAGCGTGTGGCGGGTCTCGCCGTAGGTGGCGATCGCGGCCAGCCGGACGGTGCCGTGCTCGTCGGAGAGGTCGTGCGGCTCCTCCAGCACGGTGGCGCCCTGCGCGCGGGCGTGCGCCACGCACCGGTCGACGTCGGGCACCGTGAGCGCGACGTCGCGGACGCCGTCGCCGTGCCGGCGGTGGTGGTCGGCGAGCTCGCTGGACGGCGAGTACGCCCCGGTGACGACGAAGCGGGCCGCGCCCGACCGCAGCACGTAGCCGTGGTGGTCCCGGTTGCCGGTCTCGGGGCCGGTGTAGGCGACGAGCTCCATGCCGAGGGCCGACTGGAGGAAGTGCGCCGTCTGCAGGGCGTTGCCGGCCACCCAGACCAGCGCGTCCCAGCCCGAGACCGGGAACGGGTCGGCCGAGTCGTCGTACTCGACCAGGCCGACCAGCTGACGGAGCTGGTCGAGGTCGAGCCGGGCGAGGCGCTCCTCGTCGGTGAGCGTCCGGTCGAGGGACATGGCGGCTCCTCCTGCTCGTCGTCGGCTCCTGTGCAGGGATCCCACGACCCGCCGGGTCGGCTGCGCAACCGGTAGCGCGAGGGGTGTGCAGACGGCACGATCTGCCGAGCAGGACTCGCATCCGGCTGGTCCGCGTGCACACCTCACGAGGGAGAGCCGCCCGTGGAGCCCCGGACGCCGCTGGACGCCCTCGACCTCGCCCTGCTCACCGCGCTGGACGGCGACGCGCGCACCGGAGCCCTGGAGCTGTCCCGCCTCGCCGGCGTCGCGCGGGCGACGGTGAGCGCGCGGCTGCGGCGGCTCGAGGAGGCCGGCGTCATCGGCGGCTACCGGGTCGACGTCGACCCGGCCGCCGCGGGCTTCGAGGTGCAGGCGTTCGTCACCCTCGAGATCGCCCAGGGCGCGATCGACGCCGTCCGGGCCGACCTCGAGGCCATCCCCGGCGTCCTCGAGGCGCACGCGACCACCGGCAGCGGCGACGTCCTGTGCCGGGTGGCCGCGGCCTCCCACGAGGCGCTGCAGCACACGCTGGTCGAGCTCAACCGGTCGGCCGCGGTGGTCCGCTCGACCAGCGTCGTCGTGCTGTCCACGCTCGTGCCCCGGCGCACCCTGCCGCTGCTGCGCTCCGGCGCGGCCGCGCACGCGGGCCGCTCGGCCATGCGCCCCCCGCCCGGCTGACGGGCCCGCCCTCCCCCGACCCGACCGAGCCGAAGGAGTCTCCGTCATGGCGTTCTACCGACAGGTGGGCGAGGTCCCGCCCAAGCGGCACACGCAGTTCCGCCGTCCCGACGGCGGGCTGTACTCCGAGGAGCTGGTGGGCGAGGAGGGGTTCAGCTCCGACTCCGCGCTGCTCTACCACCGCGGCAGCCCGTCGGCGATCGTCGACGCCCGCCCGTGGGAGCTGCCCGACCAGACCCTCACCCCGAACGCGCCGCTCGTCCCCCGGCACCTGCGGCTGCACGACCTGTTCCCCGGCGCGGCGCACGAGGACACCGACGCGGTCACCGGCCGGCGCCTGGTCCTGGGCAACGCCGACGTCCGCATCTCCTACGCCGTCTCCTCGCGGACCAGCCCGTACTACCGCAACGCCACCGGCGACGAGTGCGTCTTCGTCGAGCGCGGCGCCGCCACCGTGGAGACCACCTTCGGCGCGCTGGAGGTCGGGCAGGGCGACTACGTCGTCCTCCCGCGCACGACGACGCACCGCTGGGTGCCCACCGGCGACGAGCCGCTGCGCACCTACGCCATCGAGACGAACTCCCACATCGCCCCGCCGAAGCGGTACCTCTCGCGGTACGGGCAGTTCCTCGAGCACGCGCCCTACTGCGAGCGCGACCTGCGCGCCCCGGTGGGGCCGCTGCTGGCCGAGGGCACCGACGTCGAGGTGTACGTCAAGCACCGCGGCGCCGGCCCCGGCGGCCTGGCCGGCACCGTGCACGTCCTGCCCGAGCACCCCTTCGACGTCGTCGGGTGGGACGGCTGCCTCTACCCCTATGCGTTCGACGTCGCGGACTTCGAGCCGATCACCGGCCGCGTGCACCAGCCGCCGCCGGTGCACCAGGTGTTCGAGGGCGGCGGCTTCGTGATCTGCAACTTCGTGCCGCGGAAGGTCGACTACCACCCGCTCGCGGTGCCGGTGCCCTACTACCACTCCAACGTCGACAGCGACGAGATCATGTTCTACGTCGACGGCGACTACGAGGCCCGCAGGGGGTCGGGCATCGGCCGCGGCTCGGTGTCGGTGCACCCCGGCGGGCACTCCCACGGCCCGCAGCCCGGCGCCGTCGAGCGCTCCCTGGGCGCCGAGGCGTTCGACGAGCTGGCCGTCATGGTCGACACCTTCCGCCCGCTCGACCTCGGCGAGGCCGGCCTCGCCGCCGACGACGGCGCCTACGCCTGGACCTGGTCGGGCCGCGGGCCGGGCGCCTGACCCGTCCCGGGCGGTCCGGCGCGGCCCGGGGTCACTCGGCGAACAGCGCGCCCAGGGCGGCGGCGACGTCGGCGTGGTCGCGCACCAGCCGCACCCGGCCGCGGCCGAGCCGGGCCAGGTCGCGGCCGAGGTCGACGTCCCTCTCGCCGGAGACGTCGAGCAGCACGTCCAGGCGCGGTAGCCGGGCGGCGGTCAGCCGCGGGTCGGGCCCGGCGTTGTGCACGCAGTCCGACAGCAGCAGCACCCGCGCGTCCCGGGCCGGCACCCCGGCCAGCTGCCGGGCCGCGGTCTCCAGCGCGAAGGACACGTTGGTCAGCCCCTGGGTGGGCACCCGCAGCAGCAGGTCGAGGACGGCGAGCGGGGCGACCGTCTCCCCCGGCCGGACGAGCACCGCGGCGTCGGACCAGAACGCGACGACGCCGACCCGGTCGCGGGTCAGCTCGCCGGCCAGCGCGCCGACCGCGGCGGCCGCCGTGCGCACCCGCTCGCCCTTCATCGACCCGGACACGTCGACGACGAGCACCACCGACCGGCGGCGGCGCACCCGCTCGCGCACCAGCACGTCCCGCTCGCCCGGGAACGGGTTCCCGGCGACCGCGTCGAGGGTGCGCTCGAGGTCGAGCTCGTCGGAGCCGCCGCTCCACGGCAGGGTGCGCAGCTCCCCGACCCCGCGGCGGGGGCGCCGGTCGGCGGGCGGGCGGGGCACCGCGAGGCGGCGCGCGATGGCCCGGGCGCGGGCGCGGGTCCGCTGGTCCGCGGCAGCGTCGGCCGTCAGGTCGGCCAGCGGCACCAGGTCGGCCGGCTCGTCGGTGGTGCCCGGCGCCGAGCCGCCGGCCGGGCCGCCGGTGCGGGTGCGCCGCCGGTCCCCGGAGGACAGCGCCAGTCCGTTGCCGCCCGGCGCGGGGCGGTACAGCGAGGGCGCCTCGGTGAGCTGCTTGGGCTTGCGGCGCAGCGGCCGGGTGCCGCGCGGCGCGCCGGGCCGGTCCCGGCGGCGCGTCAGCGGCGAGTCCGCCTCGACGGTCCTTCAACCGGGGCCGGCGGCGGCGGGGGCGAGCAGGAAGTGGTCCTCCCAGATCTCGCGCAGCACCGCCTCGGGCGTGGACTCGACCGTCTCGTCGACGGCGATCCGGCCCGACAGCGCCAGCAGCAGGGCGTCGAGCACCGTGCCCGTGTAGTCCTCCGGCAGGCCGCGCGGCGGGGCCACCGACGGCTCGGCGGGCAGCGCGACCTCGCGCATGTCGGCCAGCTGGGCGGCGACCAGCGCGAGGTCGATCGCGCCGCGCACGCTGCTGCCCTGCCGGACGTCCTCGCGGCCGCGGGTGGCGCGGGTGAGCGCGACGGCGTCGGCCACCAGCCGCGGTGAGGCCAGCCCGGTGCGGCGGGCGACGATGCCCCGCTCGGCCTCGGCGTCCTGGTAGCCGACGGCCAGCCGCACCAGCCGGTCGGAGATCGACGAGGACAGCCGCGTGGTGCCGATCGCGTCGTAGGGGTTCATCGAGGCGACCACCCGGAAGGTGGGCAGCGCCTCGACCACGCCGACGTGCGGCACCGCCAGCCGCCGCTCGGCCATCGCGGTGAGCAGCGTGTTGAGCGTGTCCTCCGGCGCCCGGTTGAACTCCTCCAGGTACAGGAAGCCGCCCGCGCGCATCGCCTGCACCAGCGGCCCGGGCACGAAGTTCTCCGGCCGGTAGTCCTCGCGCAGCACCCGCGCCGGGTCGTGGTGCCCGACCAGCCGGGTCGGCGTCAGGTCCGCGTTGCCCTCCACGAACACCAGCGGCACCCCCCACTCGGCGGTGATCGCCCGCAGCAGCGTCGACTTAGACGTCCCCGGCGGCCCCTCCAGCACCACGTCGCGCCCGGCGGCGACGGCGGCCAGCAGCAGGTCCAGCTCGTGCGCCCGCCCCACCAGGTGGGCGGCCACCCGGCGGCGCACCTCCCGCACCGACGCGCCGGCGTCGTGCCGCACCCGCGAGCCGGTCACCACCGGGTCGTCGTCGGGACCGGAGGCGGGAGACGGACCAGGGCCGGGGACGTCGGGCGAGGACGGGGGCGGCACCCGGCGGACGGTAGTGACACCCGGTGCCACAGGGCAACCCGCGGCCGGTGGCCCCGCGGCCGGTCAGCCGGCGGCACCGTCCGGGGGCAGCAGCAGGTCCAGCATCCGGCCCAGCAGGACGCCGAGCTCCTCGCCGGGGTGCCGCGTCCAGTGCTCGTGCGCGGCGAGGGTCGCCGCGAGGACGGCGTGTCCGACGGCGAGCGGGAACAGCGGATCGGCGTGCGGCACGGTGCGCGCGTGCTCGACGGCGAGCTGCCGCCAGGCCGCCCACACCCGGACGGCGTGCGCCTGCACCGCCGGGACGGCGAAGAAGACCTGCGCCCGGTGGAACGCCCAGCTGCGCTCCTCCGGCGGGAACTCCAGCGCCTCGACCACCGCGCGCACCACCCGGGCCCGCCAGGACTCCCCCGTCCGGCCCGCCGCGAGCCCCGCGCGGAACCGCTCGACCTCCCGGGGGGAGTCGACGAACAGCACGTCGGCCTTGGTCGGGAAGTAGCGGAAGAAGGTGCGCCGGCTGATCCCGGCGGCCGCGGCGACGTCGTCGACGCTCGTGGCGTCGAAGCCGCGCTCGACGAAGATCCGCTGCGCGACGGCCGCGACCTCGTGCGCGCTGCTCACCGGCGGGCGCCCGCCGCGCTCCCCCGCCGTTGCCCGACTGCTCCCCACGCGGTCAGCGTGCCAGCCCGCGGCCCTTCCGTTGTGACACCCGGTGCCATAACGTGCGACGGGGATCACACCGACGAGGGAGGAGCAGTCGTGGGACGACTCGAGGGCCAGGTCGCCTTCATCACCGGGGCCGCGCGCGGACAGGGCCGCAGCCACGCCGTCCGGCTCGCGCAGGAGGGTGCCGACGTCATCGCCGTCGATGTCTGCAAGCAGGTGGAGACGGTGCCCTACCCGACCGCGACGCCCGACGACCTGGCCGAGACCGTGCGCCAGGTGGAGGCGCTCGACCGGCGCATCGTCGCCG
Organism: Geodermatophilus sp. SYSU D01106; assembly: GCF_054049995.1. Classification (NCBI taxonomy): domain Bacteria; kingdom Bacillati; phylum Actinomycetota; class Actinomycetes; order Geodermatophilales; family Geodermatophilaceae; genus Geodermatophilus; species Geodermatophilus sp. SYSU D01106. Next base: position 84,680 of record NZ_JBJGYM010000007.1, read on the forward strand.
CCGAGGTCGACGTCCGGGACCTCGCGGGCCTGACCCGGGCGGTCGACGACGGCGTCGCCCAGCTCGGCCGGCTCGACATCGTGCTCGCCAACGCCGGCATCTCCACGCCCGCCTCCACGCTGGAGATGGACGAGGAGACCTGGCAGACGATGATCGACGTCAACCTGACCGGCGTCTGGAAGACGCTGCGCGCCTCGGTGCCGCACGTCGTCGCCGGCGGGCGCGGCGGGTCGGTCGTGCTCACCAGCTCGCTGGCGGCCATCTACGCCAACCCGAACACCGCGCACTACTCCGCGGCGAAGGCCGGCCTGGTCATGCTCGCCAAGGTCATGGCCAAGGAGCTGGCGCCGCACCGCATCCGGGTCAACACCGTCCACCCGACGACGGTGGCCACCGACATGATCCTCAACGAGCCGACCTACCGGCTCTTCCGCCCCGACCTGGAGCACCCGACGCGGGCCGACTTCGAGGAGGCGGCGCTGACGCTCAACGCGCTGCCGGTCCCGGCCATGGAGGCCGTCGACATCAGCAACGCCGTCCTCTACCTCGTGTCCGACGACGGCCGCTACGTCACCGGCACCACCCACGTGGTGGACGCCGGCGGTCAGCTCTGAGAGGGGGAGGAACGGCCATGGGCATGCTCGACGGGAAGGTCGCGCTCATCACCGGCGGCGCGCGCGGGCAGGGTCGTGCGCACGCCACCACCTGCGCCCGCGAGGGCGCCGACGTCGTGCTGGTCGACATCGCCGACCAGCTGGAGACCGTCCCCTACCGGATGGCCACCCAGGACGACCTCGCCGAGACCGTGCGGCAGGTCGAGGCGCTGGACCGGCGGGCGCTGGCGGTCACCGCCGACGTCCGCTCGCAGGAGCAGCTCGACGGCGCCGTGGCGCAGGGGCTGGCCGAGTTCGGGCAGATCGACATCCTGCTCGCCAACGCCGGCATCTGGACGCAGGGCGCGTTCTGGGAACTGTCGGACCAGTCGTGGGACGAGATGATCGGCGTCAACCTCACGGGCGTCTGGCGCTCGGCGAAGGCCGTCGCGCCGCACATGATCGAGCGGCAGACCGGGTCGATCGTCATCACGTCGTCGGTCAACGGCCTGGAGCCCGGCGCGAACTACGCGCACTACGTGGCGGCCAAGTTCGGCGTCGTCGGGCTGATGAAGAACATCGCGCTGGAACTGGCCCCGCACGGCATCCGCTGCAACTCGGTGCACCCGGGCGCCATCCGCACGCCGATGACCGACCACCAGGGCGCGTGGGACATGTTCGCCGGCCACGAGGGCGGCACCGAGGCCGACCTGGTCGAGGGCGGCTACGGCTTCCACGCGCTCAAGGGGACGACGTTCATGGACCCGCAGGTCATCGCCGACACGGCGCTGTACCTCAACTCCGACCTGGCGGCGAAGGTCACCGGCGTGACCATCCCGGTCGACGCCGGGCACATGGTCCTGCCGGGGGTGAACACCGCGCCGGTCCGGTGAGCCCCGCCGGCCCGCTCCCCGCCGCGGGGAGCGGGCCGGCGCCTCAGGAGCCGGCGGTGAGCTGCCGGCCCATCGCCTCGTGCACGGCCTGGATCGCCTGCAGCGGGCGGACCATCACGCGGAACTCCGCGATCCTCCCGGCGTCGTCGCAGCGGATGATGTCGACGCCGTTGACGTACCGGCCGCCCACGCTGGTCTCGAACTCCAGCACCGCGGTGTCCCCCGCGGCGACCTGCTTCGTGTAGCGGAAGGCGCCCGGGCCCTCGCCGGCCAGCGCGACCGCCGCCGCCTCCAGGTACCGCCTCGTGACCGCCTTGCCCTCCTGCGGCGTGAACACCACCGGGGAGAGGAAGACGACGTCGTCGGCGAGCAGCTCGTCCAGCGCGCCCGGCGGCCGCTCGTCCATGTAGCGGTGCCAGCGGGCGACGACGTCGTCGATCACGGGTGCCTCCAGGCGTCTCGCGGGATGTCGGGTGCCGCGATCCTGCACCGTCACACCCGGGCGCGCTGCGGTCCCTCCGCGTCGAGCCAGCCGACCACCGCGGTGCGGGTGGCGGCCGACAGCCGGTGCCAGTCGGCCAGCGGCACCCGCGGCAGGCCGGCCGCGCGGCAGGCGGCGGCCACCGCGCCGGGCGGGGCCTCCGGGTCCCAGGCGGGGTCGAGCACCACCGCGGGGCGGCCGGCCGTCGTCGCGAGCAGGTCGGCCAGCGTGTAGCCGGGCCGGGCGCGCAGCAGCGGCTCGCCGCAGCTGGGCGCGACCAGGACCGTGCCCGCCGTCGTCACCTCGCCCAGCGCGGACAGGTGCAGCGCCACCAGGGCGCCGGTGCCGTAGGCGGCCACCCACGGCCGGTCGTGCCCGGTGGCGGCCGCGGCGACGGCGGCCACCGCGGCCGCGTCGGCGGTCATCCGGGCCAGCGGCGAGGAGCCCGGCGCGGGCTGCTCGGCGTGCCGGGCGCCGCTGCCCACCGGGTCGTGGCAGGCCACCACCCAGCCGGCCTCGGCGAGCTGGGCGGGCAGCGGCTCGGCCTGCTCGTAGCCGGCCCGCCAGCCGGTCGCCGCGCACGGCGGGCCGAGCCAGAGCACCAGCCCGCGGCCGCCGCCCCCGCCGGGCGGGGTCAGCAGCGTGACCGCGACGCCGTCCGGGGTGCGCAGCTCCCCCGCGCCCGGAGCGCCCGCCGTCGTCCCGGGCGGCCCGAGGGCGGCGCGGACGGCGACGCGCAACTCCTCCCCGCGCACCGGGCGCGGCCCCGGGCGCACCCGGTCGGCGGGCCACGGCACCGGCGATGACGCCACCGGCGGGCGCGCGGCGCGCCGGGGCGGGCCGCCGAGCACGGACTGCGCCCAGTCCAGCTGGGCGGTGACGGCGGACTCGTCGGCGCGGTGCCCGCCGGGGCGCAGCGCCAGCTCCAGCCCGCCCGGCCGGCCGAGGAGGGCCCACGCGTCGCGCGCGGCGTCGACGGCGGCGCGGGCGGCCGGCACGCGCTCGACCGGGTCCTCGACGGCGACCGACACCAGCACGGGCCGCGGCGCCGCCAGCGCGAGCAGCTCGTGGGCGTCGGTGGGCAGCCGGTGCTCGCGGCCGGCGAACCAGCGCAGCCGCGGGTGGTACCAGTCCGGGTAGTGCCGGGTGAGCAGCTCCACGCCCTCGCCGAAGTGCCGGTCGGTGCACAGCCGCGCGGGGATCGCCCCGAGCACCCCGCTGGAGCTGGAGACGACGCCGGCGAAGCGGTCGTCGAAGGCGGCGGCCAGCAGCGCCGTCTTGCCGTTGCGGCTGTGCCCGCCGACGAGCACCCGCCGCGCGTCCACCCCGGGCTGGTCCTGCAGCGCGTCGAGCACCCGCGACAGCGCCCACGCCCGCCACGCCAGGCGGCCGGCGACGACGGAGGGGTGCGCCCGCTCGACGTCGGCGGTGTCGTCGTCGCCGTCGGCGGCCGAGACCAGGCACGCGCCCCAGCCGCGGGCCAGCGCCGCCTCCGCCCACGAGCCGTGGCTGGACTGCAGCAGGTAGACCGGGACGTCGCGGCGCACGCCGGCCGCGGGCACCGGCAGCAGCAGGCGCGCCCGCACCGACCAGCCGTCGCCCACTCCGATCTCGCGCGCCTCGACGCCGCCGTCGGTGCGCACCGAGGCGACCCGGGCGGACGTGCGGCGCGGCGCGGGCGGCAGGTCGCCGGTCAGCCACCGCCGCCAGCGGGCGCGCAGCACGGCGCGGCGGGCCGGCCACGCCGCGGCCCCGGCGCGGCCGCCCGGGAGGCCCTCGGCCGGCGACCACAGGCCGGTGCGCGCCGGGAGGCGGGCGAAGTCGGGCGCCGGCTCGCCGCCGGCGGCCCGCCACGCCTCGAACGGCCCGCTGGGCGGCAGGGCGCCGGCGAGCTCCGCGGTGTAGCGACGGCGGCGGGCCGCGGCCGTGCGCGCGTCCCGGGACCGGCCCGGCATCACCTGCGTCATGCGCCCGCACCGTAGGACCGCGGGGCACCCGCGCGGGTGTCCGCGGTGTTGCGTCTGTGCTGCATCGGGCGCGCGGGGTTCGAGCGGCCCGGCGCGGGGGCATCAGGGCCGCGTGCGCGTGCTGCTGGTGATCACCGACGAGGACTGGTACGAGGACGCCGGCTACGCCGCGGCGTGGGTGCGGGCGCTGGAGGAGGAGGGCGCGGAGGTCGAGCGGCTGGCCCGGGTGCCCGACGACTGGCCGGTCTCCGGCCCGCCGGCCGGGCGCTACGACCTGGCGGTCGCGCACGTGCTGGTCGAGGAGGTCGTGGCCTACGCGCCGACCTTCGCCTTGGCCACGCTGCTCGAGGCCGCGGGCGTGCCGCTGCTCAACCCGGTCACCTCGATCGTCGCGTCGGCCGACAAGTTGGTGACGCACGCCGTCTGGGCCGCCGCCGGGGTGCCGCAGCCGGCCGCCTGGGACCTGGCCCGGCTGCGCGAGTGGCCGATGCCCGGGCGGCAGATGGTGCTCAAGCCCTCGCTCGGCGACGGCGCCCGCTACATCGAGCTGGTGGGCGACCTCGACGCCGCCCGCCGGGTCGAGGAGGGCTGGCGCGCCGACGAGGCGGCCGGCGGGCACCGGCGCGGCACCTCGCTGCTGCAGGAGTGGATCGCCGAGCCCGCGTGCGCGCGGGTGTTCGCCACGCCCACCGGCACCTCGCTGGTCTACGAGAAGTCGCGGGAGGAGGGCGCCCTGGTCACCCACGGCACCGTCTACCCGACGGTCTACGAGGCGCCGCCGGAGATGGCACGCCTCGCCCAGCGGATGGTCGCCGCGCTGGGCGGGGGCCTCATGGGCGTCGACGTGCTGGTCGAGCCCGGCGGCCGGCTTGTGGCGCTGGAGGCCAACGCGCCGTTCGGCTTCGACGTCACCGACCCGGAGCAGGGGCGGTGGGTGGCCCGCGCGGCGCTCGCCGTCGCCGAGCGGGCGGCCGCGGCGCGCCGGACGGCCGCCGCGTGAGCGGCGGGACCAGCCTGGACGAGGCGCTGCTGCCCGACGGGACCGACCGGGCGCACGCGGCCGCGGCGCTGGCCGCCGTCCGCCGGTACGGCCCGGCCGCGCTGGCCGCCGACGTCGCCCGCGGCGCCGCCGGCCTCGGTCTCCTGCACGGACCGGCCGAGGAGGCGCACCCGTTCACCGTCGACCCGGTGCCGCGGGTGCTCGAGCGCGCCGAGTGGCACGAGCTGGCCACGGGCCTCGACCAGCGGCTGCGAGCGCTGGAGGCGTTCGTCGCCGACGCCCACGGGCCACGCGAGGCGGTGCGCGCCGGCGTCCTGCCCGCCGAGGTGCTCGACACCAACCGGTACCTCGCCCCCGGCCTGCCGGCGCCGCGGCGCTGGATCGGCATGGCCGGGCCCGACCTCGTCCGCGGTGCCGACGGGCGGCTCGTCGTCCTCGAGGACAACGTGCGCACGCCGACGCTGCTGGCCTACGCCCTGGCCGCGCGGGACCTGGTGGCCCCCCGGCTGGGCGTGGAGCCGGGCCCCGCCCCGGTGCGCGAGGTCGCGGTGACCGCGATGCGGCGGATGCTCGCCGACGCCACCGGCCTGTCCGACCCGGTCGTGGCCGTCCTCGGCGACGGCCCGCGCAGCGCGGTGTCGTGGGAGATCGACCGGCTCGGCGAGATGGTCGGTGCGCCGGTCGTGCTGCCCGCGGAGCTCACCGCCCGCGGCGACGACGTGCTGCTGCCCGACGGCCGCCGGGTGGACCTGCTGTGGCGGCGCACCAGCGAGGAGCGCCTGACCGACGACGACGGCCGGGCCAACGAGCTCGGAGAGCTGCTGCTGGACCCGCTGCGCGCCGGCACGGTGACCGTCGTCAACGCCTTCGGCACCGGCGTGGCCGACGACAAGCGCACCTTCCCCTACGTCGAGGACCTGGTCCGCTTCTTCACCGGCGAGGAGCCGCTGCTGCGCTCCCAGCCGGCCTACGACCTCGGCGACCCGGCGCAGTGCCGGGAGGCGCTGGCCCGGCTGCCCGAGCTCGTGGTGAAGCCGCGGTCGGGCTCGGGCGGGCACGGCGTGCTCATCGGCCCGCGGGCCACCGCCGCGCAGCTCGAGCGCGTGCGCGCCGAGGTGCTGGCCGCGCCCGGGGAGTGGATCGCCCAGGAGCCGGTGGCGCTGTCCACCCACCCGACCGTCGTCGACGGCGCCCTCGCGCCCCGGCACGTGGACTACCGGCCCTACGCCTTCTGCACCGACGGCGGGACGGTCGTGCTGCCCGGCGGCTTCACCCGGGTGTCGCTCACCGAGGGCGAGCTGGTGGTCAACGCGTCCCAGGGCGGGGGCGGCAAGGACACGTGGGTGGTCGGCTGACGGCACCGGTCACCCGGACGGGGGACACCGCGCCGGGACCTGTCAGACCTCCTGACCAGCATGGAGGCATGACCGCACCTCGTCGTGTGCAGCTGTCCCGGGCGCGCGGCTGGCGCAAGCCGGCCGGCACCGTGGTCGTCGCGCGCCCCTCCCGCTGGGGCAACCCGTTCCGCGTCGGCGAGACCTACCTGTTCCCCGCCGGCGACCCCTCCGACCCGGCGGCCTGGCCGGTGCCCACGCACCGCGAGCCGGGCCTCTCCGACGACGGCGCCCGCGTCGTCCGCTGCCCCGACCGGGCCACCGCCGTCGAGTGGTACCGCCGCTGGGCCGGCGAGGCGCACCGCGAGCAGGCCCGCCGGCTGCTGCGCGGCCGCTCCCTCGCCTGCTGGTGCCCGATCGACGAGCCGTGCCACGCCGACGTGCTCCTCGAGATGGCGAACCCGGTCCGTCTCCGGACGTGACCGACGACTCGTTGGCGCCCCAACCATTGGGGCACCAAGCGTCTATCGTCGAGGCATGACAGCCGCCGGGTCCCCCGCGCTCCCCGAGGACGTGCTGGCCCTCGACCGCCAGGTCTGCTTCGCCCTGTCGGTGGCCGCGCGCAACGTCGTCGCCGTCTACCGCCCCGTGCTGGAGCCGATGGGGCTCACCCACCCCCAGTACCTCGTGATGCTGGCGCTGTGGCAGCACGGGTCCCTGTCGGCGACCCGGCTGTCCGGGCTGCTCCAGCTCGACCCGGGCACGCTCTCGCCGCTGCTCAAGCGGCTCGAGGCCGCCGGCCTGCTGCGCCGCGAGCGGGACCCGGGCGACCAGCGCACCCTCGCCCTCACCCTGACCGACCGCGGCCGGGAGCTGCGCGAGCAGGCGGAGCGGATCCCCGGGGGGATCGTCGAGCGCCTCGGGATGCCGCTGGAGGAGCTCACCGCACTGCACGGCGCGCTCACCCGCGTCATCGCCGCGTCGCAGCAGGCCCTCGGGACGGCGGCCGCGTCGTGACCCCGCCCCGCACCCCCGGCGAGCCGGTCGTCCGGCCCGCCCCGCACCGCTGGCTCTGGTACGCCCTCGGCGGCGGGCTCCCCGCGCGCTCCCGCGGCTGGGTGCTGCACGACACCACCACCGGCACCTGGTGGGCGCGCCACGTCGTGCGCAGCCTCGTGCAGATGGCCGTGCCGATCGCCCTGGTGATGGTGGTGCTCCCGGCCCCGTGGGGGCTGCGCGTCGCCGTCGCCGGCGGCGGCGTCGCCCTCGGCCTCGTCTACTCCCTCGCCTACATGGTCGAGGCCACCGAGAACCGCGTGGTCAAGGCCGGCTACCCCGTCGGCACCGCGGGCGCCATCCGCGAGGCCCGGTGGGAGGAGCGCGAGGAGCGCGACCGCCGGCGGCGCCGCGAGGCCGCGGCGAAGCGGGCCGCCCGCTACCGCGACCGCGCCGGCCGCTGAGCCGCACATGACGGTCCCGTGACGGCACGGGTGCCGCCGCCCGCTCCGGGTACCCCCGGTGCATGAGCAACGACGACAAGATCAGCAACAAGGTGGACGAGCTGGCCGGCCGCGGCAAGGAGACCGTCGGCAACGCGACGGGCGACCGCGACCTGCAGGCCGAGGGTCAGGGCCAGCAGGCGAAGGGCAACCTCAAGCAGGCCGGCGAAAAGATCAAGGACGCCTTCAAGTAGGCCCGACACACCCCTGCGCGACGGGCGCCGGCTCCCCTCGGGGGCCGGCGCCCGTCGCGTGTCCGGGGGCCACATGACGGTCCCGTGACGGGCCGTTTCCCGCCCCGGGCCGGCAGGTACCCGCCCCGGCCATGATCGGTTTCCTCGTCGCCGGCCTCGTCATCGGCGCCCTCGCCCGCCTCGTCACGCCCGGCCGCCAGCGGCTCGGCATCCTCGCCACCCTGCTGCTGGGCCTCGCCGGCTCCGTCATCGGCGGCACGATCGCCAACCTGCTGGGCACCGGCGACGTCTTCGAGCTCAACGTCCTCGGCTTCGTCGTCGCCGTGATCGCCGCGGTGCTGCTGATCGGCGTCGCCGAGGGCATCGCCGGCTCCCGCCACCGTTCGGTGCGCTGACCCCCTTCCCTCCCCTCCGCGGCCGGGCCCCTCGGGGCCCGGCCGCCGTCGTGTCCGGGTCAGGACGCCGGGGCGCCCCGCCCGCGCACCCCGCCCCGCCGGCCCCGGCCGCCCTGCACCTGCAGGACCCGCCACAGGCCGGTCCGGCGCAGCATGTCCGAGGTCCGCCCGTCGGCGCCGCGCAGCACCACCCCGCCGCCCCGGGCGCGGCAGATCCGGTGCGCCCACAGGAACGTGGCGAGGGCCGGGCTGGCGAGGGAGTCGACCCGGGCGAGGTCGACGACGATCCGCCGGGCGCCGCGCAGCAGCGCGTCGTGCAGCAGCCAGCGGGCATCGGCCAGGCCGTCGGCGAGCACCTCCGGGTCGAGCACGACGACGACCTCGTCGTCCTCCCCCGCGGGCACTCCGCTGGTCATGGGCTCCCCCGTCCGGCGCGGTCGGCGTGCACCACGACCCTGCCCACGGCGCGTTGCGGTCCGCGGTGCGGGAGCTTTGCGGTCCCGTGACGATCCGCGGGCACCGCCGGCCGGCGGACGCCGGGGTGGCAGCATGGACGGGCGTGTCGCCGCGCCTGCTCCTCGTCGAGGACGACGACCCCATCCGCACCGCCCTGCGGTGGGCCCTGGAGGACGAGGGCTACACCGTGGACGAGGCCGTCGACGGCGACCGGGCCTGCGCGCTGGTCGACCGCGACCCGCCCGACGTGATGGTCCTGGACCTGATGCTCGGCCGCACCGACGGCTACACCGTCGTCCGCCACGTCCGGCGGGCCCACGACCTGCCGATCATCGTGGTGAGCGCGCGGGCCGACACCCACGACATCGTCGCGGCGCTCGAGGCCGGCGCCGACGACTACGTGACCAAGCCGTTCGCGGTCAAGGAGATCACCGCGCGGCTGCGGGCGCTGCGCCGCCGCGCGGGCGGCACCCCCGCCGACGCCGGCCGGCCGCGCGAGGTGGTCCTGGACCGGCACCCGGACGAGCCGCTGGTCCTGCGGCCGGCCGCCGGCACCGTGTCGCGCGGCGAGCGCCCGCTCCCGCTGACCGTCACGGAGTTCCGGCTGCTGTGCGAGCTGGCATCGGTGCCCGGGCGGGTGCTCAGCCGCGCCGAGCTGCTCGAGCGGGTGTGGCAGCACGGCTTCTTCGGCGACGAGCGGCTCGTCGACGTCCACATCCGCCGGCTGCGCACGAAGGTCGAGCTCGACCCCGGCGCCCCGCGCGTCGTCGTGACCGTCCGGGGCCTGGGGTACCGGCTGGACCCCCAGTGAGGACGGGGCCGCGGCCGACCGGCCTGCGCGCCCGCGTCGCCGCCGCCTTCGGCCTGGGCGCGCTGCTGGTGTCCGCGGTCCTCGCCGGGTCGACGTTCCTGCTCGCCCGCGGGTACCTCCTCGACCAGCGCGAGAGCGCCGCCACGGCCGCCGCGTTCGTCGACGCCGACTTCCTGCGCAGCCGGCTGGCCACCGCGGGCACCGGCGTCGACGACGTCCTCGCCGAGTTGTCCACCGAGGGCGGCGACGTCGTCGTGCGCCGCGGCGACTCCTGGTACTCGACGAGCCTGGAGGTGGGCGCGCGCGACGTGCCGGCCGGCCTGCGCGCGATCGTGGAGTCCGGCTCGGCGGGCCGGGAGCGGGTCGACTCGCCCGCCGGGCCGCGGCTGGTGGTGGGCGTCCCCGTCGCCGGGGCGGGCCTGGACGTCTACGAGGTCGCCCCGCTCGGCGAGCTGCGGTCGGTGCTCACCACGCTCGGCTGGGTGCTCGGCGCGGCCGCCCTCGCGGCGAGCGCCGCCGGCGCCGGGGTGGGCCTGTGGGCCAGCCGGCGCGTGGTGCAGCCGCTCGACCAGGTGGCCGGCGCGGCCACCCGCATCGCCGCCGGTGAGCTCACCACCCGCCTGCCGGCCACCGACGACCCCGATCTCGTGGCCATCGTCGGCAGCTTCAACACCATGGTCGACGCGCTCGCGGCCCGCATCGACCGCGACGCCCGGTTCGTCGGCGACGTGAGCCACGAGCTGCGCAGCCCGCTGACCAGCCTGACCACCGCCGTCGAGGTGATGGGCGCCCGGCGCGGCGAGCTCGACGACCGCTCGCGGCAGGCGCTGACGCTCGTCGAGCAGCAGCTGGCCCGCTTCCGGGCCACCCTCGACGACCTCCTGCAGCTCGCCCGGCTCGACAACGACCCCGGCGCCCGCGGCGACGAGCCGGTGGCGCTCGGCGGCCTGGTGCGCGAGGTGCTGGCCGCGAGCGGGCGCCCGGCGGGCCTGCTGGAGACCGACCCGGAGGAGGACACCGTGGTGCGCGGCGACAAGGCGTGGCTGGAGCGGGCGGTGCGCAACCTGCTGGACAACGCCGACCGGCACGCGGGCGGCGCCCGTGCCGTGCGGGTGGCCCGCCGCGGCGCCAGCGTCGTCCTCACCGTCGACGACGCGGGGCCCGGCATCCCGCCGGAGGACCGCGAACGGGTGTTCGAGCGCTTCGCCCGCGGCCCGCGCGCGGCCCGCGGGTCGCTGCCCGGGGCGGGGCTGGGCCTGGCGATCGTGGCCGACGTCGCGGCCCGGCACGGTGGCGGCGCGTGGGCGTCCGCCAGCCCCGCCGGCGGCGCCCGCCTCAGCCTGTCGCTGCCCGCGGGGCCCGCGTGAGGCGCGCCGCCCGCGGGTCCGCGGGACTCGCCGTCGTCGCCGTCGCCGTCGTCCTGCTCACCGGCTGCGGCCTGCCCGGCGGGGCGGCCGAGGCCATCCCCGACGCCGAGGTGCCCTACGGGCTGCTGTCGGCGTCGGGCACGCCGCCGGCGGCGGAGACCGCGCCCACCGGGGACGACGGGGCGCGGATCCACCTCCTAGGGCCCGGCGACCTGCTGACGCCGCGCGAGCGGCCGGTGTCCGGCGCCGACCTGCCCGCCCGCCTCGACGACCTGCTCGGCCGGCTCGCGGCCGGGCCCGACGCCGGCGAGCGGGCCGCGGCCCTCACCACCGTGCTGCCGCCGGGCACCCGGCTCACGGTGACGGCGGTCGAGGACGGCACGGCCACCGTCGACCTGACCGGCCCCGGCGAGGTGCCCGACGGCGAGGAGAGCCGGCTGGCCGTCGCGCAGATCGTGCTGACGGCCACCACCCTGTCCGGTGTCGAGGCCGTCCGGCTCACCCGCGACGGTGAGCCTCTGGAGGCGCCGCTGCCCACCGGGGAGCTGACCGACCGGCCGCTCACCGCGGAGGACTACGGCCTGCTGCTCGCCGCTCCCCCGCGGTGAGCCCGCCGGCGGATGACGACCCCGTGACGTTCTCCGCTCGCGGGCCCGGCCGGCGGCGCGACGCTGTCAGGGTGGGAGCATGAGCCGAGCAACCACGACCGAGGTCGTCAACGTCCGCCGGGGCGCCGTCCGCGTGACCGGCGACCTGACCGCGCAGGGTGCCGACCTGCTGCGCGGCACGGTGGAGACGCTGGTCCGCGGCGGTCACCGGCGGGTGCTCGTGGACCTGCGGGACGTGCGCTCGACCGATGCCGAGGGGCTGCACGTCCTGCGCGACGTGGAGGAGTCCCTCGCCGCCGACGGCGCCGCGCTCGTCGTCCGGCCACCGGCGGAGGACCGTCCCTCCGTCGGGTGACGGCGACCGGCCGCGCGGCCGGGGCGCGGCGGTCCTGTCGGTGTGCGGCCCCACCATCGCGACCATGAGCCGCCGCGCCCCCCGCTGCCCCGCCTGCCCGGACTCCCCGCGGGGCGTCCCGCTCGTGATCGGTCTGCCCTCGCCGGAGGACTTCGCCGCGGCCGACCGCGGGGAGGTGGTCCTCGGCGGCTGCGTGCTGATGCCCGGCCCCGAGGCCGAGTGGGCCTGCCCCGCCTGCGGCCGCGAGCTGTTCCCCGCCCCGGCCTGAGCACATGGCGGCGCCGCCGTCAGGACGGCGGGGCGAGCAGCTTGCCCAGCAGGCCCGACAGCCGCAGCCGCTCCGCCTCGGTGAGCCGGCCGAGCCGCTCGTCGGCGAAGTCGAAGGCCCGCCGGACGGCGCGGCGCACCCGGCGGCCGGCCGGGGTGATCGTGACCCGCTTGACCCGCCGGTCGTCGGCGTCGGCCCGGCGCGCCACCAGCCCGCCGGCCTCCAGCCGCGCGACCAGCTGGGTGACGTTCGAGGCGTCGCACAGCAGCAGCTCCGCGAGCTCACCCATCGACCGGCCGCCGTCGGTCAGCGCGTCGAGCAGGCAGGCCTGGGCGGCGCTGAGCCCCGCCGTACGGGCCGCCCGGTCCCAGGCGGCGTCGTGGGCGTAGACCAGGTCCCACAGCTGCCGGTCGAGCGGGATGGGGCTGTCGGGCACCCCACGAGACTACTTGAGGCGATGAAGTGTCCGTGCTTCGATGGCGGCACGGGTACTTGATGCACTCAAGCTAATGGGGAGACGACGTGACGCGTGTGCTGGTGACCGGGGTCCGCGGCAAGACCGGCGTGCCGCTGGCGGGGCTGCTCGCCGCCCGGGGCGTGGAGGTGCTCGGCGGCAGCAGCGACCCGTCGACGGTGACCCTCGACGGCGTGCGGCCCACCGCCTTCTCGTGGGACGACCCGTCGGGCTGGCCGGCCGCGACGGCCGGCGTCGACGCGGTCTACGTCGTCCGGCCCGACCGCGCCGACGCCCCGGGCCTGCTCACGGACCTGATGGCGACCCTGGCGGACAGCACCCACGTCGTGCTGCTGTCGGAGCAGGCGGCCGACCAGGTGGGCCCCGGCGGGTGGTCGCCCGCCGGGGAGCGGGCGGTCCGCGAGAGCGGGCACAGCTGGACCATGCTGCGGCCGAGCTGGTTCATGCAGGTCCTCACCGACCGGCGCTTCTACCGCGACGCGGTCGCCGGCGGCGACCTCCCCTTCCCCAGCGCCGGCGCGCGGGTCGCGTGGATCGACGCTCGCGACATCGCCGCGGTGGCGGCCGCCGCCCTGCTGGACCCGGGCCACGACGGCGCGGTGCACGAGATCACCGGCCCGGAGGCGCTCACCCTGCCGCGCACGGCGGAACTGCTCACCCGCGCCACCGGGCATCCGGTCGTCCACCGCGACGTCCCGGCCGAGGAGGCCCTCGCCGGCCTCGAGGGCTTCGAGCGGGAGCTCACCGCACTGACCTTCGACCGCGTGCGGGCCGGGGTCTTCGCCGCCGTCACCGACACGGTCGAGCGGGTGACCGGCCGGCCGGCGCGGTCGCTGGAGGAGTTCCTCGCCGACGCCGCACCGGAGCTGCGGCCGGCCGCTCAGCGCTGACCGGCGACGAGCTCCTCGAGCACCGCACACACGGGCGTGGCCGGCCGGCCGGCCGGCGACCGAGCGGGCGCTCCTCGCGGAGTGTCCCGCCCGCTCGATCGCGGCGCTGTGAGCCGGGCCCGGGAGGACGGGCCCGTCAGGCCGGGACGATGTGCGCGCGGACCTGCTCGACCAGCGCGGGCGGCACGTCGGCCAGCCCGTGGTCGGCGGCGGCGTGGCCGGCGACCTGGGCGAGGATGCCGGACTCGTCGGCGGCGGTGAACGAGCGGCCGCAGCCGGGGACGACGTCGCCGCAGGCGAAGCTCTTCATGGGTGGACCTCCGGATCGGGTGGTGCTCGGGGTGGTGCACGACCCGCCGCGGACGGTCCGCGTCGGGGGGTTCTCGGTGCGTCAGGCGCGCGGCTGCGTCTCGGCCAGCCGGGACAGCAGGGACTCGACGCGCACCAGGCCGGTGACGGCGCCGACGTCGTCGACGACGACGACCGGGTCGAACCGGCTGGCCTCGGGCCGGGTGACGACGCGCTGCGCCACCTCGGCGACCGCGGTCGAGGCCGGCACGCGCAGGCTGACCGGCGCCTCGCGGTGACCGGCGGGGTCGCCGTCGCGGCGGTGGGCGAGCAGCAGGCCGGTGGGGTGGCCGAACCGGTCGACCCGCACGGCGCTGCCGGCCCCGAGCGGCGTCGCGCCCTCGGCGACCCGCTCGGCCGGCTCGACCAGGCTGGCGACGTGCTCGACGAGGCGCCCGCGCTGCGCCGACCGGCGCAGCCGCTCCCCGACCTCCGGGTCGAGGACGGCCCACGGCTCGGCCGGGCGGCCGAGGAGATACCCCTGGGCCAGCGGGACGCCGAGCCGGGCGAACGCCTCCATCTCGGCCCACGTCTCGACGCCCTCGGCCAGCAGCCAGGCGTCGATGCGGCCGCCGAACTCCCCCAGCAGCTGGGCGAGCGCGAGCTTCACGTCGTCGGTGTCGGCGCCGGCCACCAGCGCGCGGTCGAGCTTGATCAGCTGCGGCCGGACGGCGGTCAGCTGCTGCAGGCCGGAGTAGCCCGAGCCCGCGTCGTCGAGGGCGACGAGCGCGCCCCGGTCGCGCAGCCGGTCGCGCAGGTCGAGCAGCGGCCGCAGGTCGGCGACGTCCTGGTGCTCGGTGAACTCGAGCACCAGCGGCGTGAGGTCCCCGGCGCCCAGCAGCAGGTCGGCGAGCGCCGGGTCGGTCAGCAGGTGCGGGCTGACGTTGACGGTCAGGAAGCAGTTGGGGGGCAGCTCGTGACGCAGCCGCAGACAGCGCTCCACCACCATGGCCTCGGCGCGGGCGCCGATGCCCGCGGCATCGGCCGCGGCGAACCAGCGGTCGGGGGTCGCGGCGCTCGGCGACCCGTCGGCGGCGGTGAACCGCGCGAGCGCCTCGTAGCCGGCGACCACGCCGCGGGCGACGTCGACGATCGGCTGGAACACCAGGCGCAGGGTGTCGGGACGGTCCCGCAGGCGGGCCAGCTCCTCGGTCCAGCCGAAGGAGGCCGGGAGCGGCGTCGTCGCGGTCACCCTCCCCCATCGGCGCGTCCCGCGGTCCGGGACAGCGCGGCACGGCGCGGCCTCACCCGGACGGGGCGGCCGGGACCGTGGCGCTCGCCACGCCGGGCATCCGCGGCGGGCGGCCGGAGCGAAGTCCCGTCGTGAGCGTCCCCCCGGCCCGGCAGCGCTGGCTCCTGCAGCCCCTGGTCGACGCCGGCCTGACCGACGACGAGATCGCCGACCTCGTCGTCGGGCTGGCCTTCGACGGCGTCGTCGCCGGCCGGGCGCCGGCGCCGGGCCGGCTCGACGCCATGGTCGGGCAGCGCCCCGCCGCCGTGCGGGCCGCCTGGTTCGAGGTGCTCGACCGGATGACGGCCGCCGGCGCGGACGCTCCCGGCTGACGCGGCTCAGACCCGGGGCTCCCGGTGGGCCGGCTGCCGCGGCTCGGCGAGCAGCGGGTCCGGGGCGCGCAGCGGGGCGGTCGCCGGGGCCTGCGCCGTCAGCTCCAGCGGGCGGCCGTCGACGACGACGGTCACCGGCCCCTCGCCGCGCACGAGCGTCACCGTGGTGCCCTCCCGCGTGGTCTCCACCCGCAGCTGCCGGCCGCGCCAGGTCACCGACCACGCGGTGCGCGACAGCGACGACGGCAGCAGCGGCGCCAGCTCGAGCTCCGCGCCGTCCTCCCGCAGGCCGCCGAGCCCGGCGGTGAGGGCGAGCCAGGTGCCGGCGACCGAGGCCATGTGCAGGCCCTTGGCGGTGTCGCCCTGCACGTTCCGCAGGTCGACCAGCGCCGACTCGCGCAGGTAGCGCAGCGCCAGGTCGGGGTGCTGCGCCGCGGCGCAGCCGACGGCCTGCACGGCGGCGGACAGCGAGGAGTCCCGCACGGTGCGCGCCTCGTAGTAGTCGACGTCGCGGGCCACCTGCTCGGCGGTGAAGTCCTCGCGGCACCACCACAGCGCCTGGACGAGGTCGGCCTGCTTGACCACCTGCCGCCGGTAGAAGGTCGCGTAGTGCGCGTACTCCTGCACCGGGGTGTCCTCGGGCACGTCCTCGAACGGCCACTCCCGGTAGGCGGTGAAGTTCTGGTTGCTCGGGTGCACGCGCAGCCCCTCGTCCCACGGGACGTGCACCGCCGCGGCCGCCGCGCGCCACGCGGCGGTCTCGGCGTGGTTGACGCCGAGCTCGGCGGCCCGGGTCTCCAGCCGGGCGCACTCCTCGGCCGCGCGGAGCAGGTTGCGCTTGGCCATGAGGTTGGTGAAGACGTTGTCGTCGACGACGCCGGTGTACTCGTCCGGGCCGGTCAGGCCGAACAGGTGCCAGCCCCCGGCGGCGTCCTCGTGGCCGAGGGACATCCACAGCCGCGCCGTCTCCACCAGCACCGCCAGCCCGCCGAGGCCGTCGTGGTCGCGGCCGGTGACGTTGCGGAACAGCCAGAAGGCGCGGGAGACGTCGGCGTTGACGTGCATCGCGGCGGTGCTCGCGGGCCAGTACGCCGACGTCTCGCGCCCGTCGATGGTGCGCCAGGGGAACGACGCGCCCGCGAGCCCCAGCACCTGTGCCCGCTCCCGGGCGAGGTCGAGGGTGCTCGCGCGCCAGCGCAGCAGCCGCTCGGCCGACGCCGGCCGCAGCAGCGTGAGCGCCGGCAGCACGAAGCCCTCGACGTCCCAGAAGGTGTGCCCGCTGTAGCCGATGCCGGTCAGGCCCTTGGCGCCGATCGGCGCCCCGGAGATGCACGCGGCCGAGCAGGTGAGCTGGAAGACGGCGTAGCGCAGCGCCTGCTGCAGCTCCGGGTCGCCGTCGACCTCGACGTCGGCGCTGTCCCACAGGTCGTCGAGCGCGGCGCGCTGCGCGGCGAGCAGCCCCTCCCAGCCGAGGTCGAGGGCCGAGTCGACGGCCGCCTCGGCCTGCCCGACCAGGGAGTCGGCCGAGGCGTCCAGCGACCAGGTGTGGGCGATCGCCTTGACGACCGTCACGCACTCCCCCGCCCCGAGGTCGGCGGTCACCGTGGTGACCGCCTGCCGCCGGTCGGTCCCGCCGTCGACGCGGCCGCCCTCCACCACGTGGCCCACCGCGGCCGCGACGGTGATGCCCGAGCGCCGCGTGCGCGCGGCGAGCGCGCCGCCGCGGCCGGTGGTGTCGCGCATGAGCGGCTCGAAGGCGTCGCGCAGCACCTCCCCGACCCGCGGGTCGTCGTTGTCCACGCCGGTGGGCGTCACCTCGCCGTCGACCAGCTCGGAGCGCACGACGACGTGCGCGGGCCCGTCGACGGCGCGCACCTCGTAGCGCACTGCGCAGACGGCCCGCTCGGCGAGGGACACCAGCCGGCGCGAGGTGACCTCCACCGTCGTGCCCGACGCCGTCGCCCAGCGGACCCGGCGGTCGAGGGTGCCTGCGCGCAGGTCCAGCGTGCGCTCGTGCACCTCCGGCCGGGCCTCCCGGACGTCGAGGGGCACGCCGTCGACGAGCAGCCGCAGCGGCGTGCCGTCGGCCACCGGGATGAGCGCCTGACCCTCCTCCGGGTGCCCGTAGCCGCCCTCGGGATAGGACAGCGGGTGGGTCTCGAAGACGCCGGACAGGTAGGTGCCCCGGCTGCCGTGCGGCTCGACCTCGTCGAGGGTGCCGCGGGTGCCGACGTAGCCGTTGGTGAGGGTGAAGAGGGTCTCGGTGACGTCGAGCGTCTCGCGGTCCACGCGCGGCTCGCGGACCAGCCACGGGTCGACGTCCAGCTCGGGGGCGCTCATCGGGGCCTCGCGGGTCTCGGAGGGGTGGGCGGGAGGGGCGCCCCGCCCCCCGTCCTACCGGTCGGCGGTCGGCGGCGCGATCCGGGGCCGCCGGACCGGCCGCCGGGGTGGCCGCCGGGGCCGGCCCCGGACATCCTGCAGACCGGTGGACGGCGGCCCGCTCCCGCCGGCCAGGACGGAGGAGGACCCATGTGGGCGCAGACGCTGCGCGGCCCGTTCCGCTTCGAGCAGGTGGAGGTGGCCGCGCCCGACCCGGCGGCGCTGCCGCCCGGGCACGTGCTGCTGGCCCCGCGGGCCGGGGCGATCTGCGGCAGCGACCTGCCCAACTTCCGCGGCGGCGTGTGGCCGCACCCGGCGGCCGAGGACGGCTGGGGCGCCACCCGCGCGCCGGGCTTCCCGATGCACGAGGTCGCCGGTGAGGTGGTGGCCAGCCGGCACCCCGACCACTCCCCCGGCGACCTCGTCGTCGGCTGGGCGTCGATGTTCGACGCGATTGCCGAGCTGGTGGTCACCGACGGCGAGGGGCTGGCTCCGTACGACCCCTCGCTCGCGCCGTCGACCGCCGTGCTGCTGCAGCCCCTGGCCTGCGTGCTCTACGCCGTCGAGCAGCTCGGCGACGTCACGGGGCAGTCGGTCGCCGTCATCGGCCAGGGCCCGATCGGGCTGCTGTTCAGCTCGGTGCTGAAGGCCCGCGGCGCCGCGCGGGTGACCGGCGTCGACCCGGTCGACCGCGGCGACGTCGCGGGCGTCTTCGGCGTGGACGAGACCGTCACCGCGCGCGCCGAGCGGTGGGCGGCCCGGCTGTCGGACGCCGACCGCCCGTCGGTCGTCGTGGAGGCCGTGGGCCACCAGGTCTCCACCCTGCAGCCGGCGCTGGACGCCGCCGCGCCCGGCGGGCAGGTCTTCTACTTCGGCGTCCCGGACGACCCGGTCTACCCGTTCGACATGATGACCTTCCTCCGGAAGAACCTGACCCTGCGCTCGGGCGTGGCCCTAGAGCGGCGCCGGGTGCTCGCCGCGGCCGGCGAGTTCCTCGCCGCGCACCCCGAGCTGCGCGAGGGGTACGTCACGCACGTGCACCCGGTCGCCGACGTCGAGGCCGCCTTCACCGCCGCGATCAGCCCCCGGCCCGGGCAGCTGAAGATCGCGGTGGACATGACCTGAGGTCAGGCGGCGGCCCGCGCGGTGTCGACCAGCTCCTGGCTGACGTCCCACAGGCGGCGGGCGGCGACCGGGTCGAGCGCGTGCGGCACGACGCCGTGCAGTCCCTGCAGGCGGTCGACCACCTCGGCCTCGCGACAGTCCTCGAAGTAGCGCCCGCCGATGCCGGCGACCTCCGGGGCGGTGGCGAGGAACACCGACGTCGCCGCGCCCTGCTCCGGCGTCTTCATGGCGAACAGGCCCGCGCCCTCGGCCCGGCGCGCCTGCTCCTCGGCGGCCGCGCGCTGCTCGGGGCTCCAGTGCCGCTGCAGCGGGGTCCAGATGCCGCCGGGCATGAGCGCGTTGGCGGTGACGCCGTCGGCGGCCCACCGCCGCGTCGCCTCCACGGCGAACAGGACGTTGGCGGTCTTCGACTGCCCGTAGGCCAGGCCCGGGTCGTAGGGGCGGCGCTCGAAGAACAGGTCGTCGAAGACCACCGGCGAGGCGGCGTGCCCGCTGGAGGAGACGACGACGACCCGGGCGTCGCCGGCCGCCGCCAGGGCGCCGTGCAGGCCGGTGGCCAGCGCGAAGTGGCCGAGGTGGTTGGTGCCGAACTGCGTCTCGAAGCCCTGGCGGGTGCGGCCGTACGGGGTGTCCATGACGCCTGCGTTGGCGACCAGGACGTGCAGCGGCCCGGACCAGGCTGCGGTGAACGCGTCGACCGAGGCGAGGTCGGCCAGGTCGAGCCGCGCGACGGTCACGTCGTCGCGGCCGCTGGTGCGGGCGATGTCGGCGGCGGTGCGCTGGCCGGCGGCGACGTCGCGGACGGCGAGGACGACCTCCGCGCCCGCGGTGGCCAGCGCCCGCGCGGTCTCGACGCCGATCCCGGAGGAGGCGCCGGTGACCACGGCGCGGCGGCCGGTCAGGTCGATGCCCTCGACGACCTCGAGGGCGGTGCTGGTGCTGCCGAAGCGGCTCTCGATGCGTGCCATGCCCCGAGACTAACCAACTGGTTGGTTACCCGTAGGGTGGAGCCGTGGGACGGGACGGGGAGCGCAGCCGGGAGCGGGTGCTGGCGGCCGCGACGGCGGAGTTCGCCGAGTACGGCATCGCCGGCGCGCGGGTGGACCGGATCGCCGCGTCGGCCGGGGTGAACAAGGCGCAGATGTACGCCTGGTACGGCAGCAAGGACGGGCTGTTCGACGCCGTCTTCGACGCGCAGCTGCACCGCATCGTCGACACGGTGCCCCTCGACGTCGACGACCTGCCCGGCTACGCCGTCCGCCTCTACGACTCCTACCTCGCCTCCCCCGAGCTCATCCGGCTGACCAGCTGGAACCGGCTGGAGCGGGTGCCGGCCGGCGACCTGCTGGCCGGGCACGCGGAGCTGGCGCGGCCGAAGCACGAGGCGATCGCCCGCGCCCAGGCCGAGGGGCGGATCGTCGGCGGCATCCGCCCGGACGAGGTCTACTCGATCGTCATCGCGCTGGCGGGCACGTGGTCGCCGGTCAGCGGCACCTACACGGCGTCGGCCGCCGAGGACGAGGCCGAGCACGAGCGCCGACGGGCGGCGCTGCGCCTCGTCGTCCGGCGGGCCCTGGTCCCGTAGGTCCTGGCCCGCCGGACGGCGGCGGGTGCGCCTAGGGGCGCTGGAACACCTGGACGTCGTCGCGCTGGTCGGTGACCGTCCACGGCTTGGCGGTGCCGCTGCCCGACATCCGGAAGTCCGGGTCGTGCTTGAGGATCTCCCGGCGCGCGATCGTCATCTTGTGCACCTCGTCGGGGCCGTCGGCGATGCGCAGCGTCCGCTGGTGGGCGTACATCTCGGCCAGCGGCGTGTACTGGGTGACCCCGGCCGCGCCGTGCACCTGGATGGCCCGGTCGATCACCTTGAGCACGATGTTGGGCACGGCCACCTTGATGCCGGAGATCTCGGTGGCGGCGGCCTTGTTGCCCACCGTGTCCATCAGGTGCGCGGTGTGCAGGACGTAGCGGCGGGCCATGTCGATCTCGATGCGCGACTCGGCGATCCAGTCCTGCACCAGGCCCTTGTGCGCCACCGACGAGCCGAACGTCTCCCGCTGCAGGGCCCGCGTCACCATCAGCGACAGCGCCCGCTCGGCCGCGCCGATCGAGCGCATGCAGTGGTGGATGCGGCCGGGACCCAGCCGCGCCTGGGAGATGGCGAAGCCGCTCCCCTCCTGCCCGAGCAGGTTGTCCGCCGGCACGCGCACGTCCTCGAAGACGACCTCGGGGTGCCCGCCCCGGTCGTGGTAGCCGAACACCATGGGGCTGCGGCCGAAGGAGACGCCGGGGGTGTCCTTGGGGACGACGATCATCGACTGCTGGGTGTGCCGCGGCGCCGTCGGGTCGGTCTTGCCCATGACGACGAACACCCGGCAGCGCTCGCCCAGCGCGCCGGAGCTGAACCACTTGCGGCCGTTGAGCACGTAGTCGTCGCCGTCGCGCGCGATCCGCAGGCCGATGTTGGTGGCGTCGGAGGACGCGGAGTCCGGCTCGGTCATGCAGAACGCGGAGCGGATCTCGCCCTCCAGCAGCGGCAGCAGCCAGCGCTGCTTGACCTCCGGCGAGCCGTAGAGGTTGAGCACCTCCATGTTGCCGGTGTCGGGCGCGTTGCAGTTGAGCGCCTCGGAGGCGAAGGGCACCTTGCCCAGCTCCTCGGAGATCGGCGCGTAGTCGAGGTTGGTCAGCTTCGTGCCGGGGTGGTCGGGCTCGAGGTGCGGGAGGAAGAGGTTCCACAGCCCCCGCTCGCGCGCGGCCGCCTTCAGCTTGTCCATCACCGGCGGGTAGCCGGTCGGGCCGACCTCCTCGAGCTGCTCGGCGTAGAGCTGCTCGTTCGGGTACACGTGGTCGTCCATGAACCGGCGGACCTCCGCGAGGGCCGCCGTCCCCTGCTCGCTGAACTGCACGATCTGCTCTCCCCGGCTCCTGGGCCCCCTCCGGGCCGCCCCGGCCGACCATAGTGACGCCGGCCACGCGCCCGGCGGCCGCCCGGGGGACGGCCGCCGGAGCGGGTGAGCGGGGCGTGGGGTCGGGCGGCTGTCAGGCGGCGGCGCGGGCGGCCAGCGCGTCGGTGAGCAGCGCGACGAGCGCCTCGAGCTGCACGTCCGGCGAGGAGGAGACCTCCTGGTCGGACCCGTCGAGCGCCCGGGCGGCGAGGCCCGCCTTGCTGTCGATGAGCTCGGCGATGCGGGCGTCGAGGGTCTGCGCGGCGATGATCCGCCAGGCAGTGACCGGCTCGGTTTGCCCGATCCGGTGGCTGCGGTCGATGGCCTGCGTCTGCTCGGCGTCGGTCCACGACAGCTCGGCCAGCACCACGTTGGACGCCACCTGCAGGTTCAGGCCCACGCCGGCCGCGGTCAGCGAGCAGACCACCACCGCGACGTCGGGGTCCTGCACGAACGCGTCGACCGCCTGCTGGCGCGCCCGCGGCGTCTGGTCGCCCCGGATCGAGGTGAACCGCACGCCCTGCCGCTCGAAGGTCTCCTCGGCCGCGTCCATCACGTCGACGTGCTTGGCGAAGAACACGACCTTGCCGGCGCTGCGGGCCAGCTGGGCGGCGTAGTCGGCGGCGAGCCCCGCCTTCGCCCGGCCGATGCGCCGCATCATGCTGAACACGTTCTCGCCGGACTCCCCCGCGGTCGCGTCCTTGAGCTCGGCGCGCGCCACCCGGCGCACCAGCGCCGGGTCGATGCCGCCGGCCGGCTCCTCGACGTCGGAGCGGGCGGCCAGCGCCGTCTCGTAGCGGGCGACCATCCGGCGGGCGAGGTCGGCCTCGGCGGCCCGGATCGAGCGGCCGGCGGCGCCGTCGAGCTCGACGGGCAGGTCGGCGATCCGGCGGGCGGGGATGTCGGCAGCGACGTCGACCTTGCGGCGCCGGACGATGCCGAGGTCGACCACGCAGCGCCGGGCGGCCGGGTAGAAGCCGCGGTCGGCGGGGGTCAGCCCGGTCGCCTCCAGCGCCTCGACGAGGTCGCCGAGCGGCTGGGTGTCGTCGATCCAGCCGAGGAACTGCCAGATGGCCCGGAAGTCGTCGATGTCGTTGATCAGCGGGGTGCCGGTCAGCGCCATGAGCAGGGCCCGGGCGGTGCGCTCCCGGATCCGCGAGGACAGGCGCAGCACGTGCTGCGAGCGCTGCGAGGTCTTGTTCTTGATGAAGTGCGCCTCGTCGACGACCATCCCGCGGAACCCGAAGTCGCCGAGCCACCCGACGTGCCGGTCGAGGACGTCGTAGTTCACGACGACGACGTCGGCGAAGCCGTCGACGGTCTCGCCGTCGCCCTGCACCACGGTCGCGGGGCGGTGCGGCACCCAGATGCCGGCCTCGCGCGCCCAGTTCGTCTTGACCACGTTGGGCACGACGACGAGCAGCGGGTAGGCGTCGGCCGCCTCGGCGGCCAGCAGCGCCTGCGCGGTCTTGCCCAGGCCCGGCTCGTCGGCGAGCAGGAAGGTGCGGTGGCCCTCGGCGGCCGCGGCGACCACCTGCGCCTGGTGCGGCATGAGCTCGCGCCCGGCCGGCACCCGCACCGGCGAGGGCGGGGGCAGCGGCATGCAGGCGGCGTCGCCACTGCCGGCGCGCTCGAAGGAGGTGAGCAGCGGGCCGATCAGCTCCCAGCCGGCCAGCCGCGAGGGCCGGGCCGGCCGCTGCTGCACGGCCGAGTAGTCGGGGGCGAGGAACGGGTTGGCCAGCTGCCGGGAGACCACCGACTGCGGGACCACCCGGCGCTCCGGCGCGGACGGGGCGGCGACGGGCTCGGGCTCCGGCTCGGCGGCCGGCTCGGGCGTCTCGACGCGGGCCTCGCGCAGGATCTCGCGCGCCGCGGACCGGGCGGCGTCGGAGACGACGGCGTCCTCGGCGAGCAGGGTGAGCAGCGCGGGGGCTCGGACGGCGGTCTTGGCGAGGATGGTGCCGATGCCGTCGAGGCGCTTGAGCTGCTCGGCGCGGGCGGCGGTGGTGAGCCCCTCGTCGGCGCGCACCCGGGCGTGCTGCTCGCGCACCAGCAGGGCCACGGCCTGGAACTCCGTGCGCAGGGCAGGCGTCATCCGCCCGCGCCCGACGGCGGCCTCCAGGCCGCGGACGGCGCGCGCGAGCACGGCGATGACGTCGCCGCCCTCGCGCACGCGCCGTGCGTCGCGCGGGGCGGGGCGGCGAGCGCCCGTCTGGCGCCGGCCGGGTCGGGCCACTGACCACTCCTCCGTGATGCCGCGGCACGGGAGCCGCGGCGTCGAGCCGCACCGCCCGCGGACCGGGCTCGCCCGGACCGGACGGCCGGGCAGCGCCGGGAGCGTCGGAGGCCGCCGGAGCCGGTCGCGGGAGCGACGACGGGGGCGGTCCCGCGGGGGCGGATCCGCCGTGGGGACGGCCGCCGCGGTCCCGGGACGGGTGCGCGCTCATGCTAACGCCTGGCCCGGCACGGCATTCCCCCGCGCGCCCGCCCTGCCGGTCAGCGCCCCCCGGCGATCCGGTCCAGCACGGCGAGGTCGTCGTCGGGGACCTCCAGCCCCGCCCCGACCACGTTCTCCCGCAGGTGCGCCACCGACGAGGTGCCCGGGATCAGCAGGACGTTCGGGGAGCGCTGCAGCAGCCAGGCGAGGGCGACGGCCATCGGCGAGGCGCCCAGCCGGCCGGCGACGGCCGACAGCGCGCCGGACTGCAGTGGCGAGAAGCCGCCGAGCGGGAAGTAGGGCACGTGGGCGATGCCCTGCGCGGCGAGGGCGTCGACCAGGGCGTCGTCCTCCCGGTGCGCGAGGTTGTACCGGTTCTGCACGCACACGACCGGTGCGATGGCCTGCGCCTCGGCCACCTGCTCGCCCGTGACGGTGCTCAGCCCCAGGTGGCGGACGAGCCCCTCGCGCTGCATCTCGGCCAGCGCCCCGAACGGCTCGGCGAGCGACCCGGCCTCCGGGCCGTCCACGCCGCCCAGCCGCAGGTTGACGACGTCCAGGGCCTCGACGCCGAGGGTGCGCAGGTTGCTCTCCACCTGCGCGCGCAGGTCGGCCGGGGTGCGGCGCATCAGCCACCGGCCCTCGTCGTCGCGGACGGCCCCCACCTTGGTGACGACGACGAGGTCGTCCGGGTAGGGCGCCAGCGCCTCGCGGATGAGCCGGTTGGTGACGTGGGGGCCGTAGAAGTCAGCCGTGTCGACGTGGGTGATGCCGAGGTCGACGGCGGTGCGCAGGACGGCGAGGGCCTCCTCGTGGTTGCGGGGCGGGCCGAAGACGCCCGGCCCGGCGAGCTGCATGGCGCCGTAGCCGACGCGGGGAACGGTCAGGTCGCCGGCCAGCCGGTGCGTGCCGCCGGGCAGGGTCTGCGAGGTACGTGAGGTCATGGCGACGACGCTGCGCCCGCGGCCGGCGGCGTGGCAGTCCCCCGCCGGTCCTGGGGGTGACAGGACCAGGCTGGGCCGCTCCGGGCCCGCCTACCGTGGCGGCGTGAGCACCGAGCTCGGCGCCTTCCTGCGCGCCCGCCGCGGCCTGGTCCGCCCCGAGGACGCCGGCCTGCGGGTCGACGGCGTCCGGCGCACCCCCGGGCTGCGCCGCGAGGAGGTCGCGCTGCTGGCGGGGATCAGCGCCGACTACCACCTGCGCCTGGAGCAGGGCCGCGACCACAACCCGTCGGTGCAGGTGCTGGAGTCCCTGGCGCGGGTGCTGCGCCTCGACGACGCGGGCACCGACCACCTGCTCGCCCTGGCCACCCCGCAGCCGCGGCACCGCCGGCGGGTGCGGCCGGAGACCGTCCCGGCGGGCGTCGCGATGCTGCTCGGGACCCTCGGGTTGCCGGCGTTCGTGGAGGGCCGCTTCTTCGACGTGCTCGCCGCCAACGACCTGGCCACCGCGCTGTCGCCGCGGATCCGGCCGGGCGGCAACCGGCTGCGCGACGTCTTCCTCGACCCGGCCGAGCGGGCGCTGTTCCCCGACTGGGAGGGAGGCACGGCGCGGCTGGTCGCCGGGTTCCGCGAGCGCATCGGCGCCGACACCGACGACCCGCGGGCCGTGCAGCTGGTCGGCGAGCTGTCGCTGGCCAGCGACCGGTTCCGCACGCTGTGGGCGCGGCACGACGTCAAGGTCCCCGTCGGCACGCACGTCTCCTTCGACCACCCGCAGGTCGGCGCGCTGACCCTGCGCTGCGAGAAGCTCGCGGTGAGCGGCACCGCCGGACAGCTGCTCGCCGTCCACCACGCCGAGCCCGGGACGGCGGACGCCGAGAAGCTCGCCCTGCTCACCGCCCTCGTCCGGCCGGCGGTGACCCCGGCTCCCGCCCGGCAGCAGTCGCCGGCCTGAGCCCGCGTCCCGCTCAACGGCAGCAGGGTGGAGCCGGCCGGGGTGGCGACGGCACCCTCCGACCGTGGAGCACACCGAGCAGCTGCGCCTGGCCGAGCAGTGCCGGGTCGTCGTCGACAACGACTGGGCCGGCGACCCCGACGGGCTGGTCGCCCTCGCCCACCACCTGCTCTCCCCCACCAACCGGGTCGTCGCCGTCACGAGCTCGCCGCTGAATCCGGTGTTCGGCCCGCTGGGGTCGACGGCGGAGCGCGGCTCTGCGCTCGCCCGCGAGCTGGTCGACCTGGTCGGCGGGCCGGCCCGGCCACCGGTGCACACCGGGGCGGAGCACCCGTTCGACGCCGGGGCGCCGCTGTCGGCGGCCTCGGCCGCGTCGCGGGCGATCGTCGAGGAGGCGCGGCGCGACGACGACCTGCCGCTGGTCCTCGTGTGCGCCGGGCCGCTGACCAACGTGGCCGCCGCGCTCACCGAGGCGCCCGACATCGCGACCCGGCTGACGCTGGTCTGGGTCGGCGGGGCGCTGGCCGAGGGGGCTGCCGAGTACAACCGCGACACCGACCCGGCGGCCGCCGCGGCCGTGCTGGGCCGGTCGGAGCTCGCCGTCCGCTCGTTCCCGCTGGAGACCTACCGGCGCTGCGCGTACTCGGTGGCCGAGCTCGAGCAGGACCTCGGCGGCAGCGGCGCGGTGGGCCGGTGGCTGTGGACCCGGTTCCTCGAGCTGCCGCTGCCGGACTGGATCCGGCTCGGCGGGGTCTGGCCGCTCGGCGACAGCCCGCCGGTGCTGGTCACCGCACTGGACGACGCGTCGAGCACGTGGACGGAGACCACGGCCGCGCCGGGCGGCGGGGCGCGGCGGGTCTACACCGACGTCGACACGCGGCTGCTGTTCGGCGACCTGCTGGCCCGCCTCCGCCTGCACGAGCGCCGGCGGTCCGCGCTCTCCTGACCGAGCGCTCCCGACCGCGCTCTCCCGACCGCGCCCTCCCGCCGCGCCGTCAGGGGCGGTCGGTCGAGGCGGGGGCAGGGCCGGGCGCGGGCACCGCCCGGGTCGCCGCCCAGCTGGCCAGCAGCGCGAGCGCGTCCGCCGACGGGGTGCCGGGCTCGGCGGTGTAGATCGTCATGCGCAGGTCCGCGGCGTCCTCGGCCGGCAGGTCGAACGTGTGGTAGCTCAGGTCGAGCGTGCCGACCACCGGGTGGCGGAACTGCTTGGCCCCGTTGTGGTGGATGCGCACGTCGTGCGCGGCCCAGCGGACGCGGAACTCCTCGCTGACCGTGGACAGCTCCCCGACCAGCTCCCGCAGGTGCGCGTCGTGCGGGCGGCGCCCGGCCTCCCCCCGCAGCAGCGCCACGGTGGTGCTGGCCGCGCCGGCCCAGTCGGTGTAGAAGTCGCCCGATCGCGGATCGAGGAACTGGAACCGGGCGAAGTTCGCCGGTCCGCGGGCGCTGTCGAACAGCGGGGCGTGCAGCGCCCAGCCGAGGGCGTTGGTCGCCAGGACGTCCAGCCGGCCGTTCGCGACGAGCGCGGCCGAGCCCGTCATCGCGTCGAGCATCCACTGCACCCGGGGGGCGATCCGCGGCCGGGAGCGGCGCTGCGGCGTGGGGGGGGGGGGGGGGGGGGGGGGGGGGGGGGGGGGGGGGGGGGGGGGGGGGGGGGCCCCCCCCCGCCCCCCGCGGCGGCGCGCGCCAGGTTGAACAGGTGGGTGCGCTCGGCCGCGTCGAGCTGCAGCGCGCGGGCGACGGCCTCCAGGACGTCCTCCGAGACGCCGGCGATGTGGCCCTTCTCCAGCCGGGTGTACCAGTCGGTGCTCACCCCGGCGAGGACGGCGACCTCCTCGCGGCGCAGCCCGGGCACCCGCCGCCGCCCGCCGCCGGGCAGCAGGCCGGCCCGCTCGGGCGTGATCCGGGCGCGCCGGGTGGCGAGGAACTCGCGGATGTCGGAGCGGTTGTCCACGCCCGTCGACGGTAGGCCGCGCGGCCCGCGGAGGGAGGTCGAGCCTCTACCCCCGACAGATCCGACCTCCCACGTCTGCGCGGGACGGCGTTCCGTGGTGGGCGTTCCCGACGAGGACCACACCCCCACCCCCGCCGGCGACCGACCCACCCGCACACCCCGAGGAGCACTCCACCCATGCGCGTCAACGCCTACGCCGCCCCCGCCGCCGGGCAGCCCCTGGCCCCGACCACGATCGAGCGCCGCGATGTCGGCGCGAACGACGTCCTCATCGCCATCGAGTACGCCGGCATCTGCCACTCCGACATCCACACCGTCAACGGCGACTGGGGCCCGCAGCCGTTCCCGGTCGTCCCGGGCCACGAGATCGTCGGTGTCGTCGCCGAGGTCGGGGCCGGCGTGACCGGCCACCGCGTCGGCGACCGGGTCGGCGTCGGGTGCATGGTCGACAGTTGCGGCGAGTGCGCGAACTGCCGCGCCGGCGACGAGCAGTACTGCCGGCAGGGCATGGTCCCCACCTACGCCGGCACCGACCGCGACGGCACCACGACCCAGGGCGGCTACTCCACCCACGTCGTCGTCGACGCCGGCTACGTGCTGCGCGTGCCCGACGGTCTCGACCCCGCGGCCGCGGCGCCGCTGCTGTGCGCCGGCATCACCACCTGGTCGCCGCTGCGCCGCTGGGGCGCCGGCCCGGGCCGGCGGGTCGCCGTCGTCGGCCTCGGCGGGCTGGGCCACATGGCCGTCAAGCTCGCGCACGCCCTGGGTGCGGAGGTGACCGTGCTGTCGCAGTCGCTGAAGAAGCAGGAGGACGGCCTGCGCCTGGGCGCCGACGCCTACTACGCCACGAGCGACCCGGAGACCTTCAGCCACCTGGCCGGGCGGTTCGACCTGGTCCTGAACACCGTCAGCGCCGCCGTCGACGTCGACGCGTACCTCTCCCTGCTCGCCGTCGACGGCGCGCTGGTCAACGTCGGCGCGCCCGCCGACCCGCTGAGCCTGAACGCGATGTCGCTGATCGGCGGCCGGCGCACCTTCGCGGGCTCCATGATCGGCGGCATCGCCGCCACCCAGGAGATGCTCGACTTCTGCGCCGAGCACGGCATCGGCGCCGAGGTGGAGGTCGTCCCCGCCGACCGGGTCAACGAGGCCTACGCACGGGTGCTGGCCTCCGACGTCCGGTACCGCTTCGTCATCGACGCCGCCACGCTGGCCTGACCGCCGGCACGTCCGCACCCCGGCCGGTGCCCGCCCGGCCGGTCCCCGAGCCGGGGACCGGCAGGGCGTGGACACCGCTCCCGGCACGGCTGAGGATCACCGCGGACGCCGAGCAGCCGACGCACACGAGGAGAACGCGATGACCGAGCAGGCAGTGGCGAACATCGGGGTGGTCGGCCTCGCCGTGATGGGGTCGAACCTGGCCCGCAACCTCGCCTCGCGCGAGGGCAACACCGTGGCGGTCTACAACCGCACCACCGCCCGCACCGACCAGCTGCTCAGCGAGCACGAGGACCTCGGGTTCGTCGCGGCGCACGACATGGACGCCTTCGTGGCCTCCCTCGCGCGGCCGCGCACGGCGATCGTCATGGTGCAGGCCGGCCGCGGCACCGACGCCGTCATCGAGCAGCTGGCGCAGCGGTTCGAGCCCGGCGACATCATCGTCGACGGCGGCAACGCCGACTTCCACGACACCATCCGCCGCGAGCACGCCCTGCGGGAGCGGGGACTGCACTTCGTCGGCACCGGCATCTCCGGCGGCGAGGAGGGCGCCCTGAACGGGCCGTCGATCATGCCGGGCGGCTCCGACGAGGCGTGGGAGACGCTGGGGCCGATCCTCCGGTCCATCGCCGCCGTCGCCGAGGGCGAGCCGTGCGTGACCCACGTCGGCACCGACGGCGCCGGGCACTTCGTGAAGATGGTCCACAACGGCATCGAGTACGCCGACATGCAGCTCATCGCCGAGTCCTACGACCTGCTGCGCCGGATCGGCGGGCACGAGCCCGACGCGCTCGTCGGCGTCTTCGAGGAGTGGAACCGCGGCGACCTCGAGTCCTACCTGATCGAGATCACCGCCGAGGTGCTCAAGCAGCGGGACGCCGACACCGGCCGCCCGCTGGTCGACGTCATCCGCGACGAGGCCGGCTCCAAGGGCACCGGCGTGTGGACCGTGCAGAACGCCGTCGGCCTCGGGGTCCCCGTCTCCGGCATCGGCGAGGCGGTCTTCGCGCGGGCCGTGTCGTCCAAGCCGGCGCAGCGGGCCGCGGTGCAGCGCAGCGTCGGCGAGCGCCCGGCCCCGGCCCCGGCGCCGGAGGGCTTCGAGGACGACGTCCGCGCGGCGCTGTACGCGTCGAAGGTGGTCGCCTACGCGCAGGGCTTCGACCTCATCGTGGCCGGCGGCCTCGCCTACGACTGGGACATCGACCTCGGCGCGATCGCCCGCATCTGGCGCGGCGGCTGCATCATCCGCGCGCAGTTCCTCAACCGGATCGTCGAGGCCTACCAGCGCGACCCGCAGCTGCCGACGCTGCTGGTCGACCCGTACTTCGCCGACGCGGTGGCGCGGGGCGAGGCCGCCTGGCGGCGGATCGTCGGGATCGCCGCCGCCTCCGGCGTCCCCGCCCCGGGCTTCTCCTCCGCCCTCGCCTACTTCGACTCGCTCGCCTCCGACCGGCTCCCGGCGTCGCTCATCCAGGGGCAGCGGGACTTCTTCGGCGCGCACACCTACCGGCGCATCGACCGGGAAGGCACCTTCCACACGCTGTGGTCGCAGGACCGCCGCGAGGTCGCGCAGGAGCCCTCCACCCACTGACCGGGCGGGGCGGCGGTCACCAGGCGGCGGTCACCAGGCGGCGGTCACCGGGCGGCGGTCGTCAGCCGGCGGTCGTCAGCCGGCGATCGCCGCCCGGGCCGGCGCGGGCACCGGCAGGGACGCCGCGACGACGGTCCCGCCGGCCGCGGGCGTCTCCACCCGCAGCGTCCCGCCGGCGGCCAGCACCGCCCCGGCCGAGCGCAGCAGGTCGGCCGCGGTCACGGGCTCCGCGCCCGACGGGTCGGCGGAGGGCCCGAGCACGAGGAGCACGTCCAGGTGCGCCGTCGACCAGGTGAGCGCCACCGACAGCGAGCCGGCCGCGTCGACGCCCGCAGCCAGCACCTCCTCGACCAGTGCGCGCACCGCGGCCGCGCCGTCCGGCGTCAGCCGCCGCTCCGGGCCGGTGGCGGCGAGGTGCACCGACCCGCCGGCGGCGCGGAAGGCGCCGAGCAGGTCGGTGACGACCACCGCGCCGGTCCGTGGCGCGGGCGCGCCGGTGCGCAGCGCGTCCCACACCGCGCCGCTGGAGACGGTCAGCCCGCGCAGCGCCCGCGCGGCCGCCACCGGGTCCTCGCGCACCAGGTACTCGGCGGCGCGCGCCCGGGCGTGCACCAGGGCCACCTCGCGGACCAGCGCGTCGTGGCCCTGCGGGGTGGACGCGGTGCGGACGTCGGCGGGCTCGGCGGTGGACAGGTCGACCGGCATGGTGCTCCGTTCTCCGTCGGGTCCCCCGGACGGCCGCCCGGAGGGGCCGGGGGACGCGAGCGGCGGGGCCCCCGCGCCCGCGCCGGCGCACCCCGGCACCCGGACAACGGGCCCGGCGGCGGCGAGGGTTCCGCGACGCGCCGGGCGACCCGACAGGATGTGCCCGAGCCCGCCGACCTGGAGGACGCCGTGCCCGACCCCGCCGCCCTGCACGACCTCGACGCCGAGGAGACGGCGGTGGTGGAGGTGGTCCGCCGGTTCGTCGACCGGGAGGTGCGCCCCGTCGTCCGCGAGCTCGAGCACTCCGACACCTACCCGGAGGCGCTGATCGGGCGGATGCGGGAGCTCGGCGTCTTCGGGCTGCTCGTCCCGGAGGAGCACGGCGGGTCCGACGTGTCGGTGCCGTGCTTCGCGGCGGTCACCGAGGAGCTCGCCCGCGGGTGGATGAGCCTGGCCGGCGCGATGGGCGGGCACACCGTCGTCGCCCGGCTGCTGCTCGCGCACGGCACCGACGAGCAGCGGGCGCGGTACCTGCCGCGGATGGCGACCGGCGAGCTGCGGGCCACGATGGCGCTCACCGAGCCCGGCGGCGGCTCGGACCTGCAGGCGATGCGCACCACCGCGCGGCCCGACGGCGACGAGTGGGTGGTCACCGGGTCGAAGACGTGGATCACCAACGCCCGCCGGTCCGGGCTGGTCGCGCTGCTGTGCCGCACCGACCCGGACGCGCGCCCGGCGCACCGCGGCATCAGCGTGCTGCTGGTGGAGAAGGGCCCGGGGTTCACCGTCTCCCGCGACCTGCCCAAGCTCGGCTACAAGGGCGTCGAGAGCTGCGAGCTGTCCTTCGACGGCATGCGGGTGCCCCGCGACGCGGTCCTCGGCGGCGAGCCCGGCCGCGGGTTCGCCCAGATGATGCGCGGGCTGGAGATCGGCCGGATCCAGGTGGCCGCCCGCGCGCTCGGGGTGGGCCGCGCCGCGCTGGAGGACTCGGTGCGCTACGCGCAGGAGCGGGAGAGCTTCGGCCGGCCGATCTGGGAGCACCAGTCGGTGGGCAACCTGCTCGCCGACATGGTCACCCGGCTCACCGCCGCCCGGCAGCTGGTGCTCCACGCCGCCCGCCGCTACGAGGCCGGCGAGCGCGCCGACATGGAGGCCGGGATGGCCAAGCTGTTCGCGTCGGAGACCGCGATGCAGGTGGCGCTCGACGCCGTCCGGGTGCACGGCGGCTACGGCTACTCCACCGAGTTCGACGTCGAGCGCTACTTCCGCGACGCCCCGCTGATGATCGTCGGCGAGGGCACCAACGAGATCCAGCGGACCGTCATCGCCCGCGAGCTGGTCCGCCGCTCCCCGCTGCGCTGACCGCCGGACCCGGGCGCCCGGCGAGCAGCGCCATCGCCGCCGCGCACCCCCAGCCGGTCACGACGACGGGCGTCTCGAGCGGGTCCAGGCCGCCCGGGCGGACGCGGGCGCGCACGGACCGCTCGCTCAGGTAGCCGACCGTCAGGCCGGCGCCGATGCGGCGCAGCACCCAGCGCGCCCGGTCGTCCGGCCCGCGCAGCAGCCGGGCGAGCGCCCACGCCTGCGGCACGAGCAGGTACGGCGGCGCGCTGTAGGCGGTGCCGAACCACAGCCAGTCGTGCACCAGGTGCCCGGGGCTGCCGGTCAGGAACGGGACGTCGAAAGCGCGCCCGCGCCGCAGCGCGACGGCGTGCCCGGCCGCCTGGGCGGCGAGCTGCACCGCGGTGACCACGAGGAGCGGGACCGGCTGCGCCATGCCGCCGGACCGTAGGGCCTCCCGGCCGGTCAGGCGCCGCCCTGCGCCGCGAGCACCCGCGCCGCCTCGCGGGCGGCCTCCGGGTTGGCCACGCCGGCCCGCGAGCCGGCCAGCTTGGCGCGGATGTGCTCGCCGACCGTGATCGGCGGGTAGGGAGACCCGTCGCCGACGCAGGTGGGCAGCGTCTCGATGACCGCGTCGACGTCGCCGTCGTGGAAGAAGGCGGCGCTGCGCCGGCGGGCGATCGTGCCGTCGACGATCGGCGGCTTGACCCGGTGCAGGGTGGACATCCAGCGGTCGTTGGTCCAGCGCGCCATGAGGTCGCCGAGGTTGATCAGCAGGGCGCCGTCGGCGGGCATGACGTCGTGCCAGCCGCCGTCGCGCCCGAGCACCTGCAGGCCGGCCACCTGGTCGGCCCACAGCACCGTGACGATGCCGTAGTCGGTGTGCTCCCCCATGCCGGTCAGGTCGCCGTCGAGCTCGAGCGCGCCGGGCTCCAGGGCGTAGTTGTTCATCCGCAGGACGTCGAGGCTGTGGCCGGTGTAGCCGGCGAAGAAGCCGGCCGGCAGGCCGAGGGCGTCGGCGAACAGCGTGGTGAGCGTGCGGGCCACCCGGGCGGCCTCGGCGCAGTACGCCTCCACCGCCGGGCGGAACGACGGCGCCTCGGCGGGCCACACGTTCTCCGGGTAGTCGGCCTCGGGCAGGTCCAGCCCCGGGAAGTCGGAGACGGCGGCGCCCACGTTGAACGCCTCGAAGAAGTCGTGCATCCGGTTGGCGGGTGCCAGGCCCAGGCTCAGGCTCAGCGACTCCGTCTTGGGCGGGGCGTAGCCGCGGTTGACCTCCGGCGGCGTCCGGTGGCGCTTCTTCACCTCCAGCGGCAGGCCGAAGAACTCGTCGAGCGCGGCGGCGAAGGCGTCGGTGACCGCCTCGGGCACGCCGTGGCCGACCACCTGCACGAAGCCCACGGTGCGGGCGGCCTCGTCGAAGGCGGCGGCCGCGGCGGCGCGCTCCTCCGGGGTGCCGCCGCGCACGTAGGGCGAGACGTCGACGGTCGGGACGGTGAACGGCGTGCTCATGCGGGGTCCTCCTGGGGTGCCGGGGGCGCGTCGGGGGTGACCGCCACCTGCGCCTCGACGCGGGCGAGGAGGGCGGCCTTGTCGGTGTCGTCGAGCCAGCAGGCCTCGACGGCGTTGCGGGTGAGGTCGGCCAGCCGGTCGCGGCGCCAGCCGAGCGCGTGCGCGAGGACGCGGTGGTCGTGCGTCGGGTCGGTGCCGAACATCGGCGGGTCGTCGCTGTCGATGGTCACCAGCAGCCCGGCGTCGACCATCTCGGCGATCCGGCGGTGGCTGCCGTCGCCGCTGCCGGAGTAGCGGCCGATGTCGGAGCTGACGGGGGTGCAGGTGAAGGGCACCCGCTCCTCGACGCAGCGGGCGGTGAGCTCCGGGTCGTCGACGACGTGGTAGCCGTGGTCGACCCGGCTGCAGCCGAGCTCGTCGAGCAGCACCCGGACGTGGTCCGGCGGCCCGGACTCCGAGTGCGCGGTGCGCCGCAGGCCCGAGCGCGCGGCGAGCCGGTAGGCCTCGACGAACCGCCCGGGCGGCCCGTTCACCTCCGCGTAGTCCAGGCCGATGCCGAGCACCTCGTCCACGCGGTGCGCGACCACCTGCTCGACCAGTTCCACGGCCGCCGCACCCGACCGCTCCCGGCAGATGCCGACCAGGAAGCGGGCCTGGATGCCGGTGTCGGCCTCGGCGTCGCGGGCGCCGGCGAGGACGCCCTCGAGGATCGTCGGGTAGGGCACGCCGGGGTGGCCGGGCGGGCTCAGGTGCACCTCGCGGTGGAGGACGCCGTGCGCGGCGCCGCCGGCGGTGAGCGACTCGTAGGTCACCCGGGCGAAGTCGTCGGGGTCACGGATGAGCGAGCCGACGACGTCGAGGACGCGGAGGAACTCCCCGAGGTCCTCGTAGCTGCCGTGCTCGTAGAGCTCCTCGGCCGAGCGGCCGAGCCGCACGCCGTGCTTCCGGGCGAGGTCGAGCACGGTGCCCGGCGCCACGCTGCCGATGAGGTGGCAGTGCAGGCTGACCTTGGGCAGCGCGGCCACCATGGCGTCGATCGCCGGGTCGGCGGGCGTCGGGGTGGAGTGCACGGTCAGGGTCACCGGACGGCCTCCGCGCGGCCGAACCGGCTGAGCACGGCGGCCTCCACGAGCTGCGCGAGCAGGTAGAGCACCAGCGCGGTGACCGTGACGACGACGACCAGCGCCCACACCCGGGCGTTCTGCGAGCGGCCGGCCGCCGAGACGACGGCGTAGCCGATGCCCTTGCCGGTGGCCAGCCACTCGGCGAGCAGGGCGCCGGTGAGCGCGCCGGGCACGGCGATCCGCACCGAGGCGAACAGCGCCGGCAGCGCGGAGGGGAAGCCGACCCGGCGCAGCACCGTCGACGGCGACCCGCCGTAGACCAGCACCAGGTCGCGCATCTGCGGGGTGACCGAGCGCAGGCCCAGCACGATGTTCACCAGCGCCGGGAACAGCACCACGATCGCGCTCATCGTGGCGACGAGGACGTACCCGCGGCCCACGGCGAGGATGAGGATCGGCGCCAGCGCGATGAGCGGGACGGTCTGCAGCACCAGCGCCACCGGCATGACCGCGCCCTCCAGCAGCCGGTAGCGCACCACGACCGCGGCCAGCACGACGGCGGACAGCAGCCCCGCCACGAAGCCGACGCCGGCGTCGAGCAGGGTCTGCCCGAGCAGGGCGCCGATCTCGGCGCGCAGCTCAGCGGAGTCGTCCTCGCCGAACAACGTCGTCCACACCTCCGCCGGCGTCTTGCCGACGTAGGGCGAGACGTCGAAGACCCGCAGCAGCACCGTCCACAGCAGCACGACGACGGCGAGCACCAGCACCGCGGTGCCCACCTGGCGCAGCACCGCGCGCAGCAGCGAGCCGGCCCGCCCGGGCGCGGGCGCCTGGCCGGCGCCGGGCAGCACCGCGGTCACGCCGCCGCCCCGCGCGACCACGGGGTGACCAGCCGGCCGACCAGCCCGAAGGCGGCGTAGAAGGCGCCGGCCACCAGCGCGCAGCCGATGCCCACCGCCCACGCCTGCTCGACGTCGACGTTCTGCTGGGCGATCTTGAGCACCAGCGCGACGCCCCGCTGCACGCCCCCGACGTACTCGCCGAGGATCGCGCCGAGGAAGGCCGCCGGCGCCCCGATCCGCAGCGCGGCCAGCAGCGAGGGCAGCGCGGCGACCGCCTGGACCTTCACCAGCTGGCGCACCCGCCCGCCGCCGAACACGCGGACCACGTCGAGGCTGGCGCGGTCGGCCGAGCGCAGGCCGAGCACCGCCCCCACCACGGTGGTGAAGAAGACCGAGAGGGCCGCGAGCGCGGTGGCCGTGCCCGAGCGCTGCCCCTCGTCGGGGTTGCCGATGACGATGAACAGCACCGGCGCCACCGCCACCAGCGGCACGCAGTAGCTCATGACGGCGACCTGCATGAGCACCGGCTCGGCGACCGGCAGCAGCAGCACGAGCGAGGCGACGACGAGGCCGGCGAGCGTGCCGTAGCCGAAGCCGACCGCGGCCTCCTGCAGCGTCATGCCGAAGTGCAGCGACCAGAACCGCCAGCCGCCGTCGACCGCCGCGCCGGCCACCCCGCCGGGCGTGGGCACGCGGGCGCCCGACAGCACGGTGACCGCCGCCAGCCACCAGACCGCGAGCAGCGCGGCGATGCCGGCCGCCCCGGTCAGCAGGGAGCGCGCCGGCCCGCGGGCGAGGCTCACGCTCACTCGCCCGCCGCCGCGGCGCCGCCGAACAGCAGCTCCGAGGCCCGGTCGTGCAGGGCGTGGAACTCCGGCGTGCGCATCATGTCCGGCGTCCGCGGGCGCGGCAGGTCGACGTCGATGACCTCCTGGACCCGGCCGGGCCGCGCGCTCATCACCGCGACCCGGTCGGACAGGAAGACCGCCTCGGAGATGCCGTGGGTGACCATGAGCGTGGTCGCCGGTTTCTCCGTCCAGATCCGCAGCAGCTCGACGTTCAGCCGCTGCCGGGTCATGTCGTCCAGCGCCCCGAACGGCTCGTCGAGCAGCAGCACCGACGGCCGGACCACCAGCGCGCGGGCGATCGACACCCGCTGCCGCATGCCGCCGGACAGCTGCGCGGGCTTGGCCTTCTCGAACCCCTCGAGGCCGACCAGCCGGATCAGCTCGGCGACGAGCGCGTCGTCGGGCCGCTGCCCCGAGACCTCGAACGGCAGCCGGATGTTGGACACCACCGACCGCCAGGGCAGCAGCGCGGAGTCCTGGAAGGCGATGCCCAGGTCGTGGTCGCGGCGCAGCTGCTGCGGCGTGCGGCCGTCGACCAGCGCCGAGCCCGACGTCGGCTCCTCCAGGCCGGCGAGGATCCGCAGGATCGTGGACTTGCCGCAGCCCGACGGGCCGAGCAGGGACAGGAAGCTGCCCCGGTCGGTCCACAGCGTGGCGTCCTCCAGGGCCTGCACCGTGCGGCGGCCGGTCCGGAACGTCTTGGTCAGGTGGTCGATCCGCACGCCGGTGCCGGTGGAGCCCGCGGCCCCACCGGCACCGGCGCCCGTCGACGTCGTGACGACGTCGGTCATGTCGGGTCTCCCGGACGGGTCGGTCAGGCGGGCAGCTCGGTGAGCTCGGGCTTCTCCTCGAGCAGCTGCTCCAGGAGCGAGAGGTCGAAGAGGTCCTCGGCCGCGATGTCGATGCCGGCGGCCTCGAGCGTGGCCATGTTCTGCTCGATGAGCTCGTCGGTGATCGTGAACAGGCCGTTGGCCTCGACGTCGGGCGTGACGATCAGCCCCGCCTGGACCTCGGACTGCTCGAGCTCCTTGGCCATGTCCAGCTGCAGGTCCGCGCCATACTCCTCGACCGCCAGACGGGCGCCCTCGGCCGGGTCGGCCAGCGCGTCCTGCCAGCCGCGGATCTCCGCCTCCAGGAAGGCCATCACCCGCTCCGGCTCCTCGGCGATCATCCGGTCGGTGGTGATGACCGACTCGGCGACGAAGGGCAGCCCGTTGTCGGCGAAGGGCAGGTTGGTGACCTCGATGCCCTGCGACTGCACGGTGATCGACTCGTTGGTCAGGTAGGCGAGGAAGCCGTCGACCTCGCCGTCGATGAGCGGGGCCGGGTCGTACTCGACCGGCACCTTCTCGACGTCGGCTGGGTCGATGCCGTTGACCTCGAGCAGGGCGTCGAACAGCGTCTCGTTGCCGCCGGCCTGCACGCCGATCCGCTTGCCGACGAGGTCCTGCGGCGTCGCGATGTTCCCCCCGTCGGCCAGCGACAGGATGGTGAACGGGTTCTTCTGGAACTTCGTGCCGACGATCTTGAGCGGCGCGTCCTCTTCCGCGATCACCTGCGCGGTGGAGACGGCGTTGCTCAGGCCGAAGTCGGCGTCCTCGGTGGCCACCAGGGTCTCGATCGCGCCGGGGCCGGGGTCCATCGTCACCGAGGTGAACCCCGCGTCGGTGTAGTGGCCGTTGGTGTCGGCGAAGAACTCGCCGGCGAACTCGGCGTTCTTGATCCAGGACAGCTGCAGGGTCAGCTCGCCGAGGTCCCCGCCTCCCTCGCCGGCGGCCGCGGCGGGCTCGTCGCCGGACCCGCAGGCGGTGAGCGCCAGGACGGCGGCGGTCAGCAGGGCTCCGGCGCGCGCGGCGCGGCGGGGAAGGGGCATGCGGCTCTCCGTCTCTCGGCGGGGCGCCGGTCCGGCGCCCGCTCGGGACGGACGCTAGGAACGGGTCGTTTCGCGGCCGGGCGCGGAGCGTTTCGAGACGGTTAAGACGCGCACCACCCTGCCTGCGGCGCCGTCCCGGCCGACCGGCCACCGTCCGGCGGCGGTGCGGTCACGCCCCGTGACACGCGCCGGGCGGACGCCGCGAACCACGGGGGGACCGGGTGCCGGGCGGGAGCGGCCGTCGCTAGCGTCCGGGCCGCACCGTCGCCGTCCGGGGTCGCGGGGGCCCCCGGCTCTCCCGGAGGGGTCCCCGTGGGCAGGTCGTTCGCGTCCCGTGTCAGCCACCCGCGCCTCAAGTGGGTCGTGCTCGTCGTCTGGCTGGTCCTCGCCGCCGTCGCGGCACCGCTGGCCGGGCGGCTCGCCGACCAGCAGGAGAACGACGTCGCGGCCTGGCTGCCCGCCGAGGCGGAGTCGACCCGGGCGCTGGAGCTGCAGACCGAGCTCGGCTCGGACCCCGACCTCATCCCGGCCGTCGTCGTCTACGAGCGGGCCGCGGGGCTCACCGCCGAGGACGCCGCCGCCGTGCAGGCCGACGTCGAGGCCCTCGGCGGGCTCGAGGCGCTCGACGGCGAGGTGCTCGGCCCGATCCCGTCCGAGGACGGCCAGGCGCTGCAGCTGGTCGTGCCGCTGGACGTCGGGCCCGACGGCTGGGAGGCGATCGCGCCGGTCGTCGACGGCATCCGCGCCGAGGTCTCCGACGGCCCGTCCGGGCTCGACGCCTACGTCACCGGCCCCGCCGGCAGCGCGGCCGACTCGTCGGAGGCCTTCGCCGGCATCGACGGGACGCTGCTGTTCGCGGCCCTCGGCGTCGTCGTCCTGATCCTGTTGCTCACCTACCGCAGCCCGGTGCTGTGGGTGCTGCCGATCTTCTCCGCGGTGATCGCGCTGTTCTGCTCGCAGGCCGTGGTCTACCTGCTCGCCCGGTACGCCGACCTGACGGTCAACGCGCAGAGCGCGAGCATCCTCACCGTCCTGGTGGTCGGCGCGGGCACCGACTACGCGCTGCTGCTGGTCGCCCGCTACCGCGAGGAGCTGCGGCTGCACACCGACCGGCACGAGGCGATGACCGAGGCCGTGCACCGGGCCGGCCCGGCGGTGCTGGCCAGCGGCGGGACCGTCGTCCTCGGGATGCTGTGCCTGGTCGCGGCGGAGATGAACTCCACCGCGGGCCTCGGCCCGGTGGCGGCCATCGGCGTCGCGGTCACCCTCGTGGTGCTCATGACGCTGCTGCCGGCGCTCCTGGTCATCTGCGGGCGGTGGGTGTTCTGGCCGGTGCGGCCCACCTTCGGCAGTGCCGAGCCGAGCGCGACCGGGTTCTGGGCGCGGGTGGGCGCGGCGATCCGGCCGCGGCCGCGGGTCACCTGGGTGGTCACGAGCCTGCTGCTCCTGCTCGCCTGCACCGCCGTCTTCCGCCTGGACCCCAGCGGCCTCACCCAGGCCGAGGGCTTCCGCGGCGAGCCGGAGTCGGTGCAGGGCGACGCGGCGGCCGCCCGCCACTTCCCCGCCGTCGCGGGCAACTCCGTCTACGTCGTGACGACGGCGGACTCCGCCCCGGAGGTCGCGGAGACCGTCGCGGCCGACGACGGCATCGCCGAGGTGCGCGAGCCGCAGGTCGTCGGGGACGACGCACTGGTCGAGGCGTCGCTCGCCGATCCGTTCGACAGCCCGGCGGCCGCGGACACCGTCGAGCGGCTGCGGGTGTCCCTGGACGACGCCGGCGACGGGCAGGCTGTCGTCGGCGGCAACACCGCGCTCAACCTCGACGTGCAGACCGCCTCCCAGCGGGACAACCGGGTGGTCATCCCGCTGATCATGCTCGTGGTGCTCGCCGTGCTCGGGGTGCTGCTGCGGGCGGTCGTGGCGCCGCTGCTGCTCATCGCCACCGTGGTGCTGAGCTTCGGCGCGGCCCTCGGCCTGAGCGCGCTGCTGTTCGACGCGGTCCTCGGCGTCACCGACACCGACAGCTCGTTCCCGCTGTTCGTGTTCGTGTTCCTCGTGGCGCTCGGGATCGACTACAACATCTTCCTGATGACCCGGGTGCGGGAGGAGGCCGTCGACCACGGCACCCGGCGCGCCGCGCTCGTCGGCCTGGCGGCCACCGGCGGGGTGATCACCTCGGCCGGGCTGGTGCTGGCGGCGACGTTCGCGGTGCTCGGCACCCTGCCGCTGACGTTCCTCACCCAGCTGGGCATCGCCGTCGCGCTGGGCGTGCTGCTGGACACGATCATCGTGCGCTCGGTGCTGGTCACGGCGCTCACGCTCGACGTCGGCCGGTGGATGTGGTGGCCCTCCCGGCTGGCCCGGCGGCCCGACGAGCACCCGGACGGGGCCGACGTGCCGCCCGGCGGTGCGGCGGTGCCGGCCGAGCCGGGCACGCCGGTGCGCACCTGACGCCCGCGCGGCCGGCGGAACTCCCCCGCCGGCCGGTCAGCGGCCGGTGTCCTCGGCCGCCGAGGTGGTGGTGATCCAGGCGTCGATCGTCTCCCACCAGCGGTAGAGCCAGTCGGTGAGCTCGGCCTCCCCGCGCGGCACCTCGGCGGCCGGGACGAACCACCAGCGCAGGTGCAGCGTCTTGTCCATGGGCAGCTCGCGCCAGACGTCGCGGACGCTGTCGAGGTGCTCCAGGCCGGTGTGCGCGACCAGGACGACGTCGGCGTGCGGTGCCGCCTGCAGCGCCGCGACGACGCCGCCGGGACGCGGCGGCAGCACGTGCCGCAGGGCCTCCGCGCGGCGCGCCGCCGCCACCAGCCCGCGGTCGCGCAGCCGCTGGATGGCCCGCAGCCGCCGCCCCGGGGTGGCGTTGGCGCCCTCCGGGAAGATCAGCAGCGCGTCCTCCTCGCCCAGGTCGCGGGCGAGGTCGGCGATCGCCCGCTCCGCGCGCTCGCCGGCCCCCGGTCCCGCGGAGACGAAGGAGTTGGGCAGCCGGTTGAGGAAGGTGTCGATGAGCGGGTCGAGCTGGAGGGTGTCCTTGAGGACGATCCGCGGCTGGCGCAGGTGGTCGCGGTTCATCAGTGTGTTGACCAGCAGGAACGAGTCGCCCGGCCCGGCGTGACGGGACAGCACGACCATGGCGTTGGTGGAGCCGGGCACACCGTCGTCGAGGGGTGACCAGGACTCGCCGTCGGTGACCAGCCGCAGGGCGAACAGCCGCTGCGCGGCGCGCATGACGACGTCGAGGAGGATCCTCAGCACGGTGTAGTGCGCCGCCCGCCACCGCCGGGCGCGCACGGCCCGGCCGGCGCCACCGGCCACCCACAGCACCGCGGCGGCGGCCAGGCCGGCCACCTCCATCGCCAGGTAGACC
The DNA here is from genome assembly GCF_054049995.1 of Geodermatophilus sp. SYSU D01106. NCBI lineage: Bacteria > Bacillati > Actinomycetota > Actinomycetes > Geodermatophilales > Geodermatophilaceae > Geodermatophilus > Geodermatophilus sp. SYSU D01106. The sequence continues at coordinate 127,268 of NZ_JBJGYM010000007.1, forward strand.
AGCGCGAACGCGAGCAGCCGCAGCGCCCGCAGCCGGCCGGGCAGGAAGAACGAGGCCACCAGCGCGACGACGGCGAGCACCGGCAGCAGGACGACGCCGGCGACGAGCAGGCCGAGCAGGACCGGGCCGGCCACCCGGCGCACGGGGCGCGGCGGCAGCACGTCAGGCCTGCCCGGGGGTGGCGCGCGCCAGGGACCCGGCCGCGGCGGCGCGGGCCCGCTCGATGCGCTCGGGCACCGCCGAGAAGTCGCGGTAGCGCAGGTTGGCCGCGCCGGGCGGGGCGTCGTCGCCGGCGGGCAGCACGTGCACCGTCACCCCGGGCGGCAGGGCGGCGAGGTCGGCGGAGTAGCGGTGCCGGCGGGCGATCTCGAAGGCCACCGTGGCCACCTCCCAGGGCCGTGTGGGCGGGCGCAGCGGGCGGTCGACCCGGCCGACGTGCAGCACGTAGACCGTCCGCGCGCCCAGGGCGACGGCCCGGCCGACGGGGATGCTGTGCACCAGCCCGCCGTCGAGGTGGTGCTCGCCGTCGATCTCCACCGGCGGCAGCAGGCCGGGCACGGCGCAGGAGGCGAGGACGGCGTCGACCAGCGGGCCGTCGGTGAACCACCGCTCGGCGGCCCGCTCGATGCTGGCCGCGACGCACTGGAACGGCACCCGCAGCGCGGCGAAGTCGGCCGGCAGGGAGGACTCGAGCAGCTCGCGCAGCGGCTCGCGCGGGTGCAGGTGGGTGCGGGTGCGCACCAGCGTGCCGACGCGGGCGACCACCGACCCGGCGAACACCCGCTTCGAGGCCAGCTCCTCCCAGACGGCGCGCAGCCGGCCGACGGCGTCCGGCGTGGGGTCGGCGGCGACGAACGCGCCGTTGACCGCGCCCACCGAGGTGCCGACGACGAGGTCGGGCCGGATGCCGGCGTCGAACAGGGCCTGCAGCATGCCGACCTCGGCGGCGCCGAGCACTCCCCCGCCGCCCAGCACGAACGCGGTGCCGCCCCGCTCGTCCGGGCGCTCGGACGGGCGCTCGGACGGGCGCTCGGACGGCGACTCGGGAGGGGGCACGGCCGCATGCTGCCACCGGCGCCGGACGCGCGAGGGGGCGGCCCCGGGAGACCCGGGACCGCCCCCGACGAGCGGTCGTGCGGTGTGTCAGTAGGTGGTGCAGGTGAGGTGAGCCAGGCCCTCCTCGGCCGCCTCGAACGGGTCGAAGGTCGGGTCACCGAAGCGCGGGTCGTGCTCGACGACGAAGTAGCGGGTGCTGCCGCCGCCCGCCGCGAAGATCGACGGGAAGTCGATGTCCCCGCGCCCGACGATCTCGATCCGCCGGTTCAGCTCGGCGTTGAGGTCCTTGACGTGGAACAGCTGGATCCGGTTGCCGTACTCCTCGACCACGTCGACCGGGTCGAGCCCCGCGTAGGCCACCCAGTACAGGTCGAGCTGCGAGACGACGTTCTTCTTCTGCGTGTACTGCATCAGGATGTCGAAGGCGGTGCGCTCGCCGAAGACCCGCGTGAACTCGAAGTCGTGGTTGTGGATCATCAGCGTCTGGCCGGCCTTGCGCGCCTGCTCGCCCACGGCGTCGAGGTACCGCGCGTAGGCGACCCAGTCGGCCTCGGTCGGCAGCGGCTGCATCCACGGGGCACCCGCGCTGCTGCCGGACCCGAAGTACTTGATGCCCAGGACGCGGTTCTCCTCGATGATCCGCGCGATGTCGGCCGGGGCGGTGTGCGTGCCGACGTCGACGTGCCGGGCCGACGCCTTGAGCCCGTACTCGTCGAGCAGGGCCCGGTACTCCTCGGCGGACCAGCCGCTGAGCGTGAACGGCTCGACGTTGCGGTAGCCCATCTCGGCCAGCTGCCGCAGGACCTCCTCGTGCCGCGCCTGCTCACCGGCGCCCCCGCCGATGTAGCCGGCGAAGGTGTAGAGCTGGACGGAGATCTTGCTCAGCGGCACGCCGCGGCCGGCGCACTCGGACGCGCCGGGCGACGTCGTCGGTGGCGCGGCGGTGGCGGTGCCGGCCAGGCCGATGAACAGCACGGCGGACAGGGCGGCCAGGAGCACGGCGCGGGCCGTGGACCGGAGACTTCTCTTCACCTCGGGTGGATCCCTCTCGACGGGTGCAACGGTGCACGTCGTCGCTCGCGGAGCCGACGTCCCGCGCACCCGGGCACCTCGGCCGAGGCGCCCGGGCGGCGGGGTGTCGTCCCCGTCCGCGAGTGGGGCTGTACCCCACGTCACCGAACCTAGCGACACTTGTGCGCTCGCGAAAGCAGAAGTCCGTCATAGCTGCGCACAACCAGGCTCTGCCGATGAGTCCGGGGCCCTGGCGGGGTCGTTCCCGGCGTCGATCCGCGACGAGAGGAGGCCCCGTGTGGGCGAGCGCGCGCCGGCCAGCGCCGGGGAGTTCCTGGCGGCGGTCCACCGGGCCGCCGCACCGGCCGAGCTGCCCGTCCTCCGGCGGCGGCTGGGCCCGGACGACGACGCCGTCGGCATCCGGATGCGCGACCTCTTCGACCTGGCCCGGGCGGCGGCGGACATGCCGCTCGACGAGGTGGCCGTCCTGCTGGGCTCCCCGCTGTACGAGGCCCGGATGGGCGCCCTCTGCGTGCTCGACGTCCGCGCACGCAGGCGGGACACGGACGACGCGCAGCGCCGGCGGCTGTACGACCTCTATCTCGGCCACCACGACCGGATCACGACCTGGGACATGGTCGACCGGGCCGCGCCGAGCGTCGTGGGCCGGTACCTGCTCGGCCGGTCCCCCGCGCCGCTGCACGAGCTGGCGGCCGCGCCCGACCCGCTGCGCCGGCGGACCGCCGTGACCGCGCCGCTCGCCTTCGTCCGCTGGGGCGACGACGCCGCGCTGGCCGAGGTGTTCCCGCTGGCGGCCGTGCTCGCCGGTGATCCCGACCCGCTCGTGCACAAGGCGGTGGGCATCCTGCTCGAGCACGCCGGCGGGCGCGATCCGGAGGCCGTGGCCGCGTTCGTCGCCGAGCACCGCGGGTCGATGCCGCGGCACGCGCTGCGCACCGCCGTCGCGAAGCTCGACGCCGCCGAGCGGGGGCGGCTGCTCGGCTGACGGCGGCCCCCCGGATGATCGGCGGGCCGACCGCCGCACCCCGAGGAGCCGCCGATGTCCGCCGCCACCGAGACCGGCGCCGCCCCCACCTGGTTCGCCGCCGCGCTCGCGCAGGCACCCGAGCGGCGGGAGGTCGAGGTCGACGGCACGCCCGTGCGCTACCGGGCGTGGGGCGAGGCCGGGCGTCCCGGGCTGGTGCTGGTGCACGGCGGCGCGGCCCACTCGGGCTGGTGGGACCACGTCGCCCCGCAGCTGCACTCGCACCGGGTGGTGGCCCTGGACCTCAGCGGCCACGGCGACAGCGGCCGCCGCGCCGCGTACGACATGGGCACGTGGGCGCGGGAGGTCGTGGCCGTGGCGGACGCCGAGCGCCTCGCCCGGCCCGTCGTCCTCGGGCACAGCATGGGTGGCTGGGTGTCCCTCGTGGTCGGCGTGGAGCACCCGGACGCCGTCGCCGGCGTCGCGGTCATCGACTCACCCCTGGTGCGCCGGCCGCCGGAGGAGGAGCAGCTGCGCGACCGGCGCCGGCCGCACCGCACCTACCCGACCGTCGAGGAGGCCGTCGGGCGGTTCCGCACCGTCCCGGCGCAGGACGTGCTGCTCCCCTACGTGCGCGAGCACGTCGCGGCCGACTCGCTGCGCCGGGACGGCGACGGGTGGACCTGGAAGTTCGACCCGCAGCTGTGGGGCTCCCCGCCGCTGCTCACCGAGCTGCTGCCGCGGCTGACGGTCCCGGCGGCGCTGTTCCGCTGCGAGAAGGGGCTCGTGGACCCGCGGATGGCCGCCGAGATGGCGGCCCTGGTGCCCGGCGGCCTGCCGGTCGTCGACCTGCCCGACGCCGGGCACCACCCGATGCTCGACCGCCCGCTCGCGCTGGTCACCGGGATCCGCACCCTGCTCGCGTTCTGGCCGCACCCCGCCTGAGCGCTCAGTCCAGGCAGTACGTGGTGACCTGCGCCGAGCCGACGTCCTGGCGGTCGTAGACGGCGACGAACTCCTGCGCGCGGGTGGCGCTGTCGAAGTAGACGGCCACCCGGGAGTCGGCGGGGTCGAACCCGAGCTGCTCGGCAGCCCCCTGGTCGCAGGACACCGAACCCACGCCGGACCCGGTGTAGCCGAGGAACCCGGCGTACGACGCGGTCTCACCGAGCATGTGCAGGTCCCACGGGGAGTCCGGCGAGCCGACCGCCAGGTACACCGCCCAGACGCTGCTGCCGTGCACCGGCACGACCTCGTCGGGCCAGACGACGCTGGCCGGCATCTCAGCCGGCAACTCCTCTGCTGGCGCCTCCTCGGTCGGCGGCTGCTCCTCGGCGGTCGGCTTCTCCTCCGCCGGCGGTTCGCCCTCCCCGGCGGGTGGCTCCTGCGCCGAGGGGTCGGCGGCCGGCTCTGTCGTCGGCGGAGTCGTCGGGTGAGTCGTCGGGTCAGTCGTCGGGTCGGCGGAGGCCACCGGGCGGTCGTCGGCGGCGGGGACGACGTCGCCCGTGCCGGCGCCCCCACAGCCGGCGAGCAGCACGGCGGCGATCAGGAGCGAGGACGCGAGGGCTGAACGGGACGCGAGGGCGGAGCGGGACACGGCTGGGCCTCCTGGGTCGGTGGGAGGCACGAGGGTCCGGGGACACGTCGGGAGCCGCCATGCCCCGACGGGCGCAGGACTGACGAGCGCGTCCGGCCGCCGTGGGCGACGACTGCCGGAAACGCCGACCCTGCGGGCGGCGACACGGTCCGGGCTGCCGGTGCGCGAGCGTCCCGCGACGGCCGGTCACCGGCCGGACGACGCCTCCTCCGGCGCGCCCACGAGCTCGACCGGCGCCGCGGTCGCGGTGGCCCGGCCGTCGGGGAACGGCGAGTTGCGGCCCAGCAGGCCGAACAGGACGCCGTGCGGCAGCGTCCGAAGGGCCATCGCGGAGGTCCGGTACAGCGGTGAGGGGACGACGACGCGCCGGTTGCGCGCCAGCGCGTCCAGGCCCCGCTCGGCCACCTCCGCGGCGTCGTCGAGTGCCCACGCGGGCATCCGGGCGACGCCCTCGGCCAGCCCGGCGAGCTCCATGAACTCGGTCGGCACGGCACCGGGGCACAGCGCGGTCACCGCCACGTTCGAGGACCGCACCTCGGCGTGGAGTGCCTCGCTGAACGACAGCAGCGCCGCCTTCGTCGCCGCATAGACGGCCATGCGCGGCATCGGGGCGAGGCTGACCAGCGAGCAGACGGTCAGCACCGCCCCGCTGCGCCGCCGCACCATGTCCGGGACGAACCGGGCGCACAGGTCGACGGTGGCCTCGAGGTTCACCCGCACCACGGCGGCGGCGCGCTCGGGCGGCACGGTGACGAGGTCCCCCGTCAGGCCGACACCCGCACTCGTGCACAGGACCGAGATCCGCAGCCCGAGGTCGGCCACCGCGTCCGGCAGCCGGCCGCGGGCGTCCTCGTCGGTGAGGTCGCACGGCAGCGCGTGTACCCGGATACCCGGCCGGGCGAGCCGCTCGGCGAGGTCCTCGAGCCGGTCCCGGCGACGGGCGACGAGCACCACGTCGTGGCCCCGCCCGGCCAGCGCGGTGGCCAGCGCGGCACCGATGCCCGACGACGCCCCCGTGACGAGCGCGGCCGACGGCGGAGGGGCGGACGCCAGGACGCGGCTCATGACCGCGACGGTGCTCCGGGCGCCGGGACCGCGGGAGGGCCCTTCGGCCCGGGACCGGCGTGTCCCCGTCGGCGCGCCGGACGCCGCGGAGGTCAGCCCTCGCGGTGCCCGAAGGTGGTCAGCCGCACGCTCTCGGGGAGCGCCTCGAGGGCCTTGACGAGCTCCTCGGGCAGTTGCGCGCTGACGTCGGTGACCGCGTAGCCGAGTTCGCCGCGCGTGGCCAGCACCTGCCCGTCGACGTTGAGCCCGTGCTCGCCGACGAGCGCGTCGACCCGCGCCAGCACGCCGGGCACGTTGCGGTGCAGCAGCGCGAACCGGTCGGCCGAGGAACCGTGCAGGGCCACGGTGGGCAGGTTGACGCTCAGCGTCGTCGTGCCGGCTCCGGTGTAGTCGACGAGCTTGCCGGCCACGAACCGCCCGATGTCGTGCTGCGCCTCCTGGGTCGACCCGCCGACGTGCGGCGTGAGGATCACGTTGGGCAGCCCGCGCAGCACCGAGGTGAACGGGTCGCCCTGCTCGCGGGGCTCGTCGGGGAAGACGTCGACGGCGGCGCCGGCGATGTGGCCGGACAGGATGTGCTCGCGCAGCGCCTCGTGGTCGACGACGAAGCCGCGGGACAGGTTGAGGAACAGGCTCCGCCGGCGCATGCGCGCGAACTGCTCGGCGCCGAACATGCCGGCGTTCCCGGCCCGCCCGTCGACGTGCAGCGTCACGGTCTCGGCCCGCTCGAGAAGCTCCTCGAGGGTGTCGCAGCGCTCGGCGTTGCCCAGCGCCAGCTTGTCCTCGAGGTCGTAGAACAGCACCCGCATGCCCAGCGCCTCGGCGAGCACCGACAGCTGGCTGCCGATGTTGCCGTAGCCGACGATGCCGAGCGTCCGGCCGCGCACCTCGTGGCTGCCCGACGCCGACTTGTCCCAGGAGCCGGCGTGCAGCGCGCGGTCCCGGTCGACCAGCCGGCGGGCCAGGATGATGATCTCCGCGATCGCCATCTCCACCACGCTGCGGGTGTTGGAGTAGGGCGCGTTGAACACCGCCACCCCGGCGCCGGCGGCGGCGCGCAGGTCGATCTGGTTGGTGCCGATGCAGAAGGCCCCCAGGCCGACCAGGCCCGGGCGGGCGGCGAACACGCGCGCGGTCACCTGCGTCTTCGAGCGGATGCCGAGGAGGTCCACGCCGTCGAGAGCGGCGACGAGGTCGTCCTCGTCCAGCGCGCCGCGCAGCGACTCGACCTCGTACCCGGCCGCGCCGAGCAGGTCGGCCGCCACCGGGTCGATGTTCTCCAGCAGCAGGGCTCTCGGCACGTGCAGGGACCTCCTCGACGCGGGGCCGCCGGCGGACTCCGTCGGCACGAGTATCCCGCCGTCGCCGCGGGGGCCGGGTCGGCGGGGTCGGGCGGGCGGGGTCAGAGGCCGAGGGAGCCCGAGGCCGGCTCGGCCCACCGGCTGGAGGCGTCGTAGGAGCGGACGACGAGCGACCGCCACCGCCCGGTCCGGCTGATCTCCTTCTCCGGCACGCCCTGCGCGTAGGCGGTGGTGGCGAAGCCGCGGCGCAGCGAGTGCGGCGACAGACCCTCGACGGGGACGCCGGCCCGCTCGGCGGCGCGCCGCAGGACGAGGTCGACGCTGCGCGTGGTCAGCGGCGCCTCCCCCAGCCGCGGCGCGCGCCCCTTGCCCACCGACCGGAACAGCGGCCCGGACGTGATGCCCTGCCCCGCGAGGGCGGCCAGCCAGGCCCGCACGGCGCGCACGGGGCAGGTGGTCGCGCGGACCCCCTCGGCCAGCGCGAGGGTCTCCCCGGCGCCCTCCTGGTCGGTCTTGGAGTACCGGATCAGGACGTCGAGGCCGCCGTGCCCGGCCGGGACGACGTCCTCGACGCGCAGGCCGCACAGGTCTGATGCCCGCAGCCCCAGGGCGAAGCCGACCAGCACCAGGGCGCGGTCGCGGGTGCCGGCGAGGGTGTCCGGCAGGTCCTCGACGAGCGCGCGGACGGTGGCGGTGTCGACCGCCCGCGCCCGCCGCGGTCGGTACCCGCTGCGGACGGCGGTGCGGCGGATGCCGGTGAGCGTCCGGCGCACGCCCTCGCTGTCCCCCGGCGGGGTCAGCCCGGCGCGGCGGTGCAGGTCGTTGAGCGCGGACAGCCGGCGGGCGACGTAGCGCGGGCTACGCCCCTCGTCGGCCATCCCGGCCAGCCAGGCCGCGACCGCCAGCGGATCGGCGGGCGGCGCCACGGGCAGCGAGCGGCCCCGGCACCACGCCTCCCAGGCGGCGACGTCGCGCGCGTAGGCGTCGCGCGTCGAGTCGGCGTGCGACGCGTCGACGTACGCGCCGACCGCCGTGAGGTCGCCCGGCAGCAGCGGTCCCCCGCCCGTCCAAGGGGTCACCGCTCGCGTCGTCGGGTCCTCCGTCATCACTTCGCAGAGTAGGTGCTTCTCGGAAGCGATCGCCCGTCGAATCGTCCGTCAATCCGCACGGATGGATGTCCGGCCCATACATCCGTCTATCGTCGTCCGGCATGACGGAGCAGGACGACGCGCAGAACGGAACCCGGTGCGCCTTCCCGGGCTGTCCCGCTCCCCCGCGGCCGCGCGTCCCCGGGCGCAGCGGACCGTCGCCCCGGTTCTGCGACCGGCCCGACCACAACCCCGAGACGGCGCGCACCGCGCGCGCCCGCGCCGCCGGGCGGCGGAACGGCCGGCTCACCGCGACCGCCACGGCGCTGGCCGAGGAGCTGCCGCCCGAGGGCCGGGTCCGGCACCTCGTGGGCCGGTGGGCCGAGGCGACCCGCGAGGCCGCCGAGGCCGCGGAGGCGCAGGCCGCGCTGCTCACCGCCGCCGCCGAGGCCCTCGCGCAGTACCGGGACGAGGCCACCGTCGAGGCGCGGCTCGCCCAGGCGCGGGCCGACGTCGACGGCGCGCACGCGGCCCGGCTGCGCGCCGAAGAGCAGGCCCGCCGCGACGAGCAGCTGCGGGCGGAGGCCGAGGAGGGCCGCCGCGCAGCCGAGAGCGCGGCCGAGGCCGCCCGGGTCGCCGCCGAGGAGGCGGTCACCGCCGCCCGCGAGGACGCCGCCGGCCGGGTCGCCGCCGCCGACGCCGCCCGCGAGGCGGCCGAGGAGCAGCGGGACCGGGCGGAGGCCGCGCGCCGGGCGGCCGAGGAGGAGCGGACGGCGGCGGAGCAGCGCGCCGAGGACGCCGGGTCGGCTGCCCGGGACGCCGAGCGGGAGACGGCGCGGGCGCGGCGGGACGCCGAGGAGGCCCGGGCGCAGGCCGCCCGGGAGCACGACGAGCTGGTCGAGGCCCGCGCCCGGTGGGGCGTCACCGAGCAGACCCTCACCTCCGCCCTGCGGGAGCGGACGGGCGAGCGGGACGAGGCGGCCGCCGCCCGCGACGCGGCACTCGCCGACGCGGCCCGCGCGGGCGAGCGGGCCCGCGACGCGGAGCGCGAGCGGGACGCCGCCCGGCGCGGGGAGCGCGAGGCCCGCGACCGCGCGGCGGAGGCGACGACGCGGGCGGCCGCCGCCGAGCGCGACCTCCGTGACGCGCTGGCGGAGGCCGCCGCGGCCGCGCGGCGCGCCGAGGACGCCGCCCGCCGGGCCACCGACGCCGAGGCGGGCGCCCGGCGGGCGGGCGAGCGGGCCGCCGCGCTCACCGCCGAGGTCGAGGGCCTCCGCGCGCGGCCGGCGGAGCCGGACCCGCCGGACGGCGAGCCGGCCGACTGAGGCGGGTCAGGCCTCCCCGGCGCCCGCTCCCCGCGCCGACCTCCGGGCCGCGGCCAGGTGCCCGGCCGCCGCCGCGCCGAGCACCGCGACGTCGACGGCGACCGTGACGATCGTGGCGCCCTCCGCCGCGTACCCGGCCGCCTCCTCGCCGCTGTAGGCGTGCACGCCCACCGGCACCCCGGCGGCCACGGCCCGCGCGACGATCGACGACAGCACCCCGCGCAGCTCCGCCCGGTGCTCCTCCCCCGCCAGGCCGAGCGAGAGCCCGAGGTCGCCCGGTCCCACGTAGACCCCGTCGAGGCCGTCGACGGCGAGCAGCGCGTCGAGGTCGTCGAGGGCGCTCGCCACCTCCACCATGACGACGACCAGCGGCTCGTCGGCCCCGCCGGACAGCCGCCCGATCGACCGGCCCCCGGCCGGGGCGTACCGGCAGGCGGCGACCACCTCGCGCGCGTGGGCCGCGTCGCGGACGTTGGGGACGATCACCCCGCGTGCGCCGAGGTCGAGCGGGCGGCCGACGTCGGCGAAGTGCGGGCTGCGGGTGCGCACCAGCGGCACGGCGCCCGCCGCCGTCACGGCCGCGGTCACTCCGGGCAGGTCGGCCTCGGTGCCGGCGCCGTGCTGGAGGTCGACGACGACGTGGTCGGCGCCGGTGCGCGCCAGCACCTCGCCGGTCACCGCGCCGGGCAGCAGGCTCCACAGCCCGTGGCTGGCCCGGCCCTCCGCCCACCGCGCCCGCAGGTCCGCCTCGCTCGCCATCCCGGTCCTCCCGTCGTGCCGCGTACGCCGGGGCCGATCCTGCCCGCCGCTCAGAGCAGCCGCGGGTCCACGTGCACCTTGGGCCCCGGCCCGGCACCGGGCGGCCGCTCCCCCGCCAGCACCGCGCCCACCTGCGACAGCCCGACGGTCGCGGCCACCAGCGGGCGCGGGTCGACCTCGCCCACCGCGTAGGCGGCGACGGTGGCGGCCAGCCCCGGAGAGGCCGACAGCACGCCGACGGCGGTGACGTCCCCGAGCGCCAGGTCGCGGGTGTCGATCCGGCTCGGCGTCCCGGCCAGGCCGATGTACACCACGCGGCCTGCGGGCTCCACCCGCTCGAGGGCGAGGGCCGGCAGCGCGGCGGCGGTCGAGGCGTCGACCACGGCGTCGAACGGCAGGTCCGGCAGCGTGCCCGCCGTCCAGGTGTGCGGGAAGCCGAGCGCGCGGGCGAAGGCCAGCGACGCGGGGTCCACCCCGAGCAGGTGCACCTCGGCGCCGGCGGCGCGCAGGAACATCGCGGTGAGCAGCCCGATCGTCCCCGGCCCGAGGACCAGCGCCCGGTCCCCCGGCCCGGCGGCCGCCGCCCGCGCCGCGCGCAGCGCGTTGCCGCCGGGCTCCACGAGCGCGCCGAGGACGGGGTCGACGGCGTCGGGCAAGGGGTGCAGCGAGGACGCCGGGACGGCGAGCTGCTCGGCCAGCGCGCCGGGCCGCCCGCCGCGGATGCCGACCTCCTGGCGCCGCTCGCACACGTGCTGCTGCCCGCGCCGGCAGCGGCGGCAGGTGCCGTCGCCGAGCATCGTGTCGCCGGTGACCCGGCGGCCGAGCCAGGCCGGGTCCACGCCCGCGCCGACCGCCGTCACCCGGCCGCACCACTCGTGGCCCAGCCGCATCGGGTAGGCGGCGTGCCCCTGGTGCAGGTAGGCCATCTCACCGGTGGCGAACTCGACGTCGGTGCCGCAGACGCCGACCCGCTCGACGTCGACCACCACCTCGCCGGGCACGGCGACCGGCACCGGCACCTCCCGCACCGCGCTCTCGCCGGGCCCGGTGAGCACGTGCGCCCGCATGGTCGGACCGGTCACGGCACCACGGTGACCGGCCAGCCGCAGCTGCGGACCAGGCGGGCGGCCAGCGAGCCGGCCAGCCGGTGCGCCGGGCGGGTGGAGGCGCCCACGACGACGACGTCGGCGTGCTGCTGGTCGGCGACGGCGGACAGCTCGCGCATCGGCTCGCCCACCCGCAGCACGAAGGTCACCTCGACGTCGCCCTGCTCGGCGATCCGCCGCGCCTCGGCGCGCAGGTCGTCCTCCGTCGCCTGCCGCGCCTCGAGCGCCGCCTGCACGGCGACGGGGGCGAGCGCGTCCAGGCCGGGGCCGACCGGGCGCAGCGAGCGGACGTGGACGACGACGAGCCGGCCGGACTGGCGGCGGGCGAGGCCGGCGGCGTAGTCGAGCGCGCGCAGCGAGGTCGGCGACTCGTCGACGCCGACCACCACCGCCCCGGGCCCGTCCCCGCGCATCCCGTCCCCCTCCTGCCGGCGGTCAGCCTCCCACCGGGTGCGGACCGGGCGTCAGCCCGGCCCGAGGACGAAGGCGAGCGCGAGCAGCCCCGTGAGCACGCCGGCGGCGGCGAGCGCCGCGACCGGGAGCCCGCCGCCGGGCACGCCGGAGAGGTCGCCGCGGGTGAGCAGCGAGGCGCGGACCTCGCGGTGGCGGCGCCGCGCCCCGGCCCCGGCCGCCACCGCCTGCAGCAGGCCGGCCCCGGCCAGCACGAGGGCGAGCGCGCCTAGCACGGGGGCGGCCAGGCGCCCGGCGCCGACCGCGGCCACCGCCATCGCCAGCGCCGTCCGCCGCCAGGCCAGCGCCGTGCGCTCGGCCTGCAGCCCGCCGTCGGGCACGGGCCCGGGGACGGTGCTCACCGCAGCAGCAGGCCCAGCACGAGCAGCACGCCGGCCGCCGCGGTCCCCGCCGCGAGCACCGGGGTGACCACGGGGGACGGCAGCGGCCGGCCCAGCCGCATCGCCCGCTCGGTCGCCGCCCACCCCCACCACGCCTGCACCGGCGCGAGGACGCCGAGGCCGACGAGCAGCAGCGCGCAGGCCAGCCGCAGCCCCTCGGCGATCGGCACGTCGAGGGCCTCCAGCGCGACGCCCGCCGCCGACAGCGCCAGCGACGTCCGGATCCAGGCCAGTGCCGTGCGCTCGTTGGCCAGGCTGAACCGCGCGTCCGGCTCCTCCCCCACGCCGTAGACCGAGCGCGGGCGCCGGGGCGCGGGGGCGGTCACCGGGTCAGGGTGCCAGCGAGCGGCTGATCACCAGGCGCTGGATCTGGTTGGTGCCCTCGAAGATCTGCATGATCTTCGCCTCCCGCATGTACCGCTCGACCGGGAAGTCGCGGGTGTAGCCGTAGCCGCCGAGCACCTGGACGGCGTCGGTGGTCACCTTCATCGCCGCGTCGGTGGCGACGAGCTTGGCCACGCTGGCCTGCCGGCCGTAGGGGCGGCCGAGGTCGCGGCGGCGGGCGGCGTCGAGGTAGGTGGCGCGGGCGGAGTCGACGGCGGCGGCCATGTCGGCGAGCAGGAAGCCCAGCCCCTGGTGGTCGGCGATCTTGCGCCCGAACGTCGTCCGCTCCTGCGCGTAGCCGACGGCGGCGTCCAGGGCGGCCTGCGCGAGGCCGGTGGCGACGGCGGCGATGCCCAGGCGGCCGGAGTCCAGCGCGGAGAAGGCGATCGACAGGCCCTGGCCCTCGGCGCCGAGCAGCCGGTCGGCCTCCAGCAGGGCGCCGTCCCAGTGCGCCGAGGTGGTCGGGATGGCGGTGAGGCCCATCTTCTCCTCGGGCCGGCCGAAGCTCAGGCCCTCCACCTGCCCGGGCGCGAGGAAGCAGGAGATGCCGCGGGAGCCCTCGCCGGTGCGGGCGAACAGCGCGTAGAAGTCCGCCTTCCCGCCGTGGGTGATCCACGCCTTGGTGCCGGTGACCCGGTAGCCCTGCTCGGTGCGCTCCGCCCGGCAGGCGAGCGCGGCCGCGTCGGAGCCGGCCTGGGGCTCGGACAGCGAGTAGCCGCCGATCTGCTCGCCGGCCAGCATCGCCGGCAGCCACCGCTCGCGCTGGGCGTCGGTGCCGAAGGTGGCCAGCGGGTGGCAGGACAGCCCGTGCACCGAGACGGCGACGGCGACGGCGGCCCAGCGGGCACCGAGCTCCTCGAGCACCTGCAGGTAGACCTCGTAGGGCTGGCCGCCCCCGCCCATCTCCTCCGGGTAGGGCAGGCCGAGCAGCCCCAGCCCGCCGAGGGTGGCGAACAGTCCCTCGGGATAGGTCTCGGCGCGCTCGTGCTCGGTGACCCGCGTCGCGAGCTCCTTGTCGGCGACGTCCCGGACGAGCTCGATCAGGTCCTGCGCCTCGTCGGTGGGCAGCAGACGGTCGACGGCCACGGCGATCCCCTCATCGGTACTGGCGGCGGTGTCCACGGTACCGCTGCGGGGCCGTTCCGGGCGTGCGGGAGGATCGGGGCATGTCGGTGGAGGCGCGGGTGCCGGTGCGCCGCGGCGCCGCGCGGCACGAGGAGCTCCTCGGCCAGCTCGTGCAGGTGCTGCTCGCCGAGGGCTTCGCCTCGCTCACCCTCGACGACCTCGCCGCCCGGCTGCACTGCTCCAAGCGCACCCTCTACGCGCTGGCCGGCAGCAGGGACGAGCTGGTCCGGGTGGCGGTCGTGCACTTCTTCCGCGCCGCGACCGCCCGGGTGGAGGCCGCGCTGGCGCCCCCGCGCCCGCCCGCCGACCGGCTGGTCGCCTACCTCCGGGCGGTGGCCGAGGAGCTCGCGCCGGCGTCGGCCCGCTTCTACGACGACGTCGCCGCCTTCCCGCCGGCCCGGGAGATCTACGAGCGCAACACCCGGGCGGCCGCCGCGCGCGTGCAGGGGATCATCCGCGACGGCGTGGCCGAGGGCGCCTTCCGCGAGGTCGACGCCGCCTTCGCCGCCGACGTCGTCACCGCCGTCATGGTGCGCATCCAGCAGCGGCAGGTGGCCGCGAGCACCGGCCTCGACGACGCCGCCGCCTACGAGCAGCTCACCGGCCTCCTGCTGCGCGGGCTGGCGAAGGAGCCGGGCGCCCGCTGAGTGGCAGCCGCGTTGCGGTCCGCGGCGGTCGCGGGGCTGTCACCGCGCCGCGCGGGGGCCCACCGTGGGGCATGGACCTCGCACGAGTCCCCCGGGCGTTGGGCGCGTACTGGCGCGCGCAGGTGCACCTGTGGGAGGTGTACCTGTCGGCGGACCCGTGGCCGCCCCGGCACCCCGGCGGGGAGCCGCTGCACTGGGCGGGCCGGCGCCTGCGCGGGTCGGTCCTCCCCGGCCCCTGACCGCTCAGCCGGTGAGCTCGGCCAGCTCGACGACGGCGCCCACCAGCTCCTCCCCGTCGAGCAGCACGCGGTCGTTGTGGTCGGCGCCCGGCACCTCGACCCGGCGGTGCAGCGACGCGGCGGCGTCGGCCACCGCCCGGCTCTGCGCCGGCGGCACGACCGTGTCGGCGGCGCCCCAGACCACCGTCGTCGGCACCCGGACGCGGGCCACCTGCCCGGCCACCGGGTAGCGGTCGCGCAGCAGGAGCCGCACCGGCAGGAACGGGTAGTGGTGGGCGCCGGCCGCGGCCAGGTCGGCGAAGGGCGAGCGCAGCACCAGCCCGGCCGGCGGGTGCTCCAGCGCCAGCCCCGTGACCACCCCGCAGCCCAGGCTCTCGCCGTAGTAGAGGAGCCGGTCCCCGCGGACGCCGGCCTCCTCGACCAGCCAGGCCCGCGCCGCCCGCACGTCCAGCGCCAGACCCTCCTCGCTCGGGCTGCCGGGGTTGCCGCCGTAGCCGCGGTAGTCGAACAGCAGCACCGCGAGGCCCGCCGAGGACAGCGCCCGGGCCAGCGGCGCGCGCATGCCGCGGTGCCCGCCGTTGCCGCTGGCCACCAGCACGGTGGCCGCGCCCGCCGGGCCCGGTACGAACCAGGCGCCCAGCGTCAGCCCGTCGGCGGTGGTCAGCTCGACGTCGCGGCCGCCGGGGACCTCGCCGGCCGCCGCGGGCACCGGGCCGTCGTCGGGCAGGTACACCAGCCGGCGCTGGAACGCCCAGAGCAGCCCCACGACCAGAGCACACACGACGGCGACGGCCAGCGCCGCCCGGAGCGCCCGCGGCACTCGCAGCGCCCGGCGCACGCTCAGCCGGCGAGGTCCCGGCTGCGCTGCTCCGTGCCGACCTCGCCGTAGGGGTAGTCGGGCTCGGCGGGGTCGCTGACGGCGTCCAGGCGCGCCGTCTCCTCCGCCGACAGCGCGAGGCCGGCGGCGCCGAGGTTCCCGCGCAGCTGGTCGGTCGTGCGCGCGCCCAGGATCACCGAGCTCACGGCCGGTCGGGCGAGCAGCCAGGCCAGCGCCACCTGCGGCATGGTCGCCCCGCGCGCCTCGGCGACGTCCTGCACCGCCTCGAGCACGTCCCAGGTGCGCGCCCTCGCCGCCACCCGGTCGTAGGCCTCCATGCCGCGGCCGGGGTCCTCGCCGAGCCGGGTCGCGCCCTCGGGCCTCTGGTCGCGGGTGTACTTGCCCGAGAGCCAGCCGCCGCCCAGCGGTCCCCACGGCAGCAGACCCAGCCCGTTGTAGCGGCAGGCCGGCACGATCTCGGCCTCGATGCCGCGCACCAGCAGGCTGTAGGAGGGCTGCAGGGTGACCGGGACGGCGAGGTGCTCGCGCTCGGCGACGTCGACGGCGCGCTGCACCTGCCAGCCGGTGAAGTTCGACAGCCCCGGGTAGCCGACCTTCCCCGCGCGCACCGCGTCGTCGAGGAAGCGCAGCGTCTCCTCCAGCGGCGTGAGCGGGTCCCAGGCGTGCAGCTGGTAGAGGTCGACGTGCTCGACGCCGAGCCGGCGCAGCGAGTCGTCGAGCGCGCGGCGCAGGTGCCGGCGGGAGGTGCCGAGCGCGTTGGCGTCCTCGCCCATCGGGAAGCGGCCCTTGGTGGCGAGCACGACCCGGTCCCGGACGTCGGCGGGCCGGGCGGCCAGCCAGCGCCCGACGATCTCCTCCGAGGCGCCGGCCGAGTAGACGTCGGCGGTGTCGACGAGCGTGCCGCCGGCCTCGGTGAAGACGTCGAGCTGCTCGTGGGCGCCGGCCTCGTCGGTCTCGGCGCCGAAGGTCATCGTGCCCAGGGCGAGGGCCGAGACGGCACAGCCGCTGCGGCCGAGGGTGCGCAGTTCCACCTCCCCAGCAAGCCACACGCGGGCGGGCGCCGCACCTCGCCGCCGGGGCCCCTCGGGGGAGTCCCCCACCGCGCCGCCGCACAGACGGGGGCCGGTTCGGGGGTTCCACCTGATGTCCGCCGGCGGGCGCCGTCGGGAGGCTCGGGTCCCCGAGAGACGCGGACCCGAGAGAAGGCGGAATGAGCACTGCCGAGCTGGTCCTCCCCGAGTGCCCCCGTCCCGAGGACCGGGCGCCCGTACCGCCTCCGCCGCGGCCCCGGCGGGTGCGCCGGTGGCTGGCCGCGCTGCTGGCCCGCCGGGTGCGCCGGCGCGGCATCGACCTGGCCACCCTGCGGGTGCTGCCCCGCGCGGCGACCGTGCCCCTGCGCCGCGACGGCGTCGGCCCGGCGTCCGCTCTCACCGCCCTGGCGGCGCGCGGGCCGGTGCACCGGCTCGAGCTGCCCCTCGACGTCGCCGTCCACCTGGTCACCGGGGCGGCCGAGGCCCGCGCCGTGCTGGCCGACGCCGACGGCTACAGCACCGACGTCCGCCACCTGTTCAGCGGCGACGGCCCCGTCACCGGCGCCGACGTCGGCGGGCTGGGGTTCACCGACCCGCCGGACCACACGCGGCTGCGCCGGCTCGTCGCCCCGGAGTTCACCCGCGCCCGGCTGCAGCGCCTCGTCCCGGTGGTCGAGGGCACCGTCGACCGCGCGCTCGACGCCCTGGAGGCCGCCGGGTCCCCCGCCGACCTCGTCCGGCACGTCGCCACCCCGGTGCCGATGTCGGTGATCGCCGGCCTGCTCGGCCTCGAGGGCGCCGACGAGCAGGTGCTGGCCCGGCTGGCCACCCGCCGCTTCGACGCCACCGGCGGCCCGGCCGGCGCCTTCGGCGCGGTGTCGGCCCAGCGGCGCCTGCTGGCCGAGGCGGTCGCCGCCCAGCGGCGCTCCCCCGGCGACGGGCTCATCGGCCGGATCGTCCGGGAGCAGGGGGAGGCGATCACCGACGACGAGCTGGCCGGCCTCGCCGACGGGCTGGTCACCGGCGGCTTCGAGACGACCGCGTCGACCATCGCCCTCGGCACGGTCGTGCTGCTGCGCGACCCGGCCGCGGCCGCGCTGGTCCGCGAGGGTTCGCCCGCCGACGTCGCGGCGGTGGTCGAGGAGCTGCTGCGGCTGATCGCGGCCGTCTCGGTGGCCTTCCCGCGCTTCGCCCGCCGCGCCACCGTCGTCGGGGGCACCGCCGTGGCGCCGGGCGACGTCGTCCTGGTCTCCCTCGCCGCCGCCGGCCGCGACCCGCGATGGGCCGGGGACTCCCCGGACCGCCTCGACCCGCACCGCGCTCCCCGCGGCGGGCACCTCGCCTTCGGGCACGGCATCCACCGCTGCGTGGGCGCCGAGCTCGCCCGCCTGGAGCTCACCACCGTGCTGCCGGCGCTGCTGCGGCGCTTCCCCGACCTGGCGCTGGCCGTCCCGCCGGAGCGGCTGGCGTTCCGCCGGCTGTCGTTCGTGCACGGCCTGGACGCGCTGCCGCTCGACCTCGGCCGGCGGGCGCGGTGACCGGCGAGGCGCGGGAGCCGGCGTCGGTGGTCGCCGCCCGCCAGCTCGCCGCCGAGGCCCGGTCGCCGCTCCCCCGACGGCTGTCACGGCGCGCCCGGCTGCTGGTGGCGGCGCGCGCGGCCGCCCGTCCGCCCCGTTCCCCAGTCGGGCACACCCCCGGTAGCGTCCGTGACCTGGATCACAGCTCCTGGGGGAGGTCATCGCATGACCACGACGACTCCGACGGCGACCCGGGAGGCCCCGCAGGCTCCACATGAGGACGTCGAGCACGTCGACGTCCTCATCGTGGGCGCCGGGGTCTCCGGGATCGGGGCCGCGCACAGCCTGCGCGAGCGGTTCCCCGACCGCAGCTTCGTGCTCCTGGACACCCAGGACGCGCGCGGCGGCACCTGGTGGACCCACCGCTACCCCGGCGTGCGCTCCGACAGCGACCTGTTCACCTACGGCTACCGGCACAAGCCCTGGCGCGGCCCCTCGATCGCCGCCGGCGGGGAGATCCTCGCCTACCTCGACGAGGTCATCGAGGAGGACGGCCTCGCCCCGCACATCCGCTACCGGCACCGGGTCACCGCCGCCTCGTGGTCGAGCCAGGACGCCCGGTGGACCGTCGAGGTCAGCCGCGAGGACGCCGGCGGGACGGTGCGGATGACCACCGACTTCCTCTGGATGTGCCAGGGCTACTACGACCACGCCAAGCCCTACCGCCCGGACTGGCCCGGCCTCGACGACTACGCCGGCGTGCTGGTGCACCCGCAGTCCTGGCCCGAGGACCTCGACGTCACGGGCAAGCGGGTCGTCGTCATCGGTTCCGGGTCGACGGCGGCCACGCTCATCCCGGCGATCGCGCAGGACGCCGCGCACGTGACGATGCTGCAGCGCTCGCCGTCCTACTTCCTCGCGCCGCCTCTCACCCACGAACTGGCGGTGACCCTGCGGGCGCTGGACATCCCCGAGGACTGGACGCACGAGATCCTCCGCCGCGCGTACTCCGCCCAGTTCGACGAGCTCGCGCGGCTGTCCCACGAGGCGCCCGACGAGCTGCACGCCTTCCTCATGGAGTCGGTCAAGCCGCTCCTGCCCGAGGGCTTCGACGTCGACAAGCACCTCACGCCCCGCTACCGGCCGTGGCAGCAGCGCATCGCGGTCGTCCCGGAGGGCGACCTGTTCGCCGCCCTCCGCGAGGGCCGGGCGTCGATCGTCACCGACACCATCGAGACCTTCACCGAGAAGGGCATCCGGCTCACCTCCGGCGAGGAGCTCGAGGCCGACGTCGTGGTGACGGCCACGGGCTTCGACCTGTCGGCCTTCGGCGGGGTCGCCTTCACCGTGGACGGCGAGCGGGTCGAGTTCCCGGAGCGGGTCACCTGGCGCGGCGTGATGATCAGCGGCGTCCCGAACATGGCCTACGTCTTCGGCTACTTCCGGCACAGCTGGACGCTGCGGGTGGACCTGGTGTGCGACCTGGTCACCCGGGTGTTCGAGCGGATGCGGGAGAAGGGCGCCCGCAGCGTCGTCCCGGAGCTGCGGCCCGAGGACGCCGGCATGCAGATCCGGCCGTGGTCGGACCCGGAGAACTTCAACGCCGGCTACGTCATGCGCTCCCAGCACCTGCTCTTCCGGCAGGGCGACCGCGAGCCGTGGACCCACATGCTCGAGCACGCGCAGGAGGCCGAGGCGCTGCCGAAGGCCGACCTCGACGACGGCTCGCTCGTCTACCGCTGACCCCGACACCCCGCGACCAGGAGGACCCCCGTGCCGGTCGACCCGTCCATCGCCGCCCTGCTCACGATGCTCGAGCAGTCCGGCGCACCGCCGTTGTACGAGGGCACGCCCGAGGCCGGGCGCGCCTACTACCTCTCGCTCACCCGCGACGCCCGCGCGCCCGAGGCCGTCGTGCCGGTGGGCGCCGTCGAGGACCGCACCGTCCCCGGCGCCGCGGGTGACCTGCCCGCCCGCGTGTACCGCCCCGAGGGTGCCGACGGCCCACTGCCGACCGTCGTGTTCCTGCACGGCGGCGGCTGGGTGATCGGCGACCTCGACACCCACGACGACATGGCCCGCAACGTCTGCCGGCACGCCCGCGCCGTGGTCGTCGCCGTCGACTACCGGCTCGCGCCGGAGCACCCGTTCCCCGCCGCCGCCGAGGACGCCGTCGCCTCCGCCCGCTGGATCGCCCAGCACCTCGGCGAGTTCGGCGGCGACGACCGCCTCGCCGTCGCCGGCGACAGCGCCGGCGGCAACCTCGCCGCCGTCGTCGCCCAGGCACTGCGCGACGACGGGACGCCCCTGCTGGCCCAGTTCCTCATCTACCCGGCCGTCGACGCCGAGGGCGAGTACCCGTCGCGCGTGGAGAACGCGAAGGGCTACTTCCTCGAGAAGGACACGATGGACTGGTTCTACGGCCACTACCGCGGCGCGTGGGAGGACGCCCGGGACGCCCGGATGTCGCCGCTGCACCACGCCGACCTCTCCGGCCTGCCGCCGGCGGTCGTGGTCACCGCGGAGTACGACCCGCTGCGCGACGAGGGCGAGGCGTACGGGAGGGCGCTGCAGGCCGCGGGCGGCACCGCGCACGTGCTGCGCTACGACGGGCTGATCCACGGCTTCTTCGACATGGGCGCCGTCTCCCCGGCCGCGCAGGCCGCGATCGAGGAGAGCTGCGCCCGCTTCGGGGAGCTGCTGCACCGCTGAGCGCCGGCCGGCCCGGGCCCCACCGACCCGGGCCGGCCGCGCGTCACACCCCGTACGTGTCGTGGCGGAGCGCGGACTCCGCCCGCTCCTCCGGCGTCATCCGCTCGCCGCGCGCCAGCGTCTCGACGTACTCCTCGCGGGGGCCGCCCGGGGCGAACACCAGCAGCATCGAGGCGCGGTCCCCGCCGCGGAACCGTGCACGCCCCCCTCGGGCACGGACACGGAGTCGCCCGGCCCGGCGGGAACCCACGAGCGGCCGTCGAAGACCTCCACCGAGCCGGACAGCACGGAGAACTGCTCGGAGATCGACCGGTGGACGTGCGGCCCGGGCCCGGACGCCTCCTCGCCGGAGGTCCACCGGTAGAGCCCGAACCGGCCCGCCGTCTGCTCGCCGGTGGCCAGGAACTCGCAGGTCACGCCGGCCGCGGAGACGGTGTCCGGCGGGCGGTCCGCCGGCCGCAGCCAGGCGCTGGCCTCGCCGGTGGTACCGCGGTACAGGTCGGGCGGGTGGTGCCGGTGCAGGGACACGGTCCCTCCTTCCGTCGCCGGCCCATCCTGGCAGCGGCCGCCGCGGCCGGGCTCAGCCCGCGGCGAGCAGGGCACGCTCGCGGTCGGCGTCGAGGTCGACGTCGAGGTCCGGCCAGGAGCCGCGGTCCCGCCGCACCCACTGCAGGGTGTCGCGGGCGGTGTCCTCCACCGGCCGGAAGGCGAGGCCTGCGGCCAGGGCGGCCGAGGAGTCGACGGCCTCCTGCGGGATCTGGTCCTCCGGGAACCACAGCGGGCGCCGCTCCTCCTCGACGCCGGCCAGGGTGCGGCGCAGCGCCTCCTCCCCGACCGGCACGAACTCCACGTCGCCCGGGCTCCCGCCGGCCGCGGCGAGGCAGGCGTCGAGCACGCTCGCCAGGGTCTGCCGCCGCCCGGGGCCGACGGTGTCGAACACCCCGCCGCGGCCGGCGCGCAGCATCGCGACCACCCAGCCGGCGACGTCACGGGCGTCGGAGAACTGCACCGGGCGGGCCGGGTCGCCGGGCACGCACACCCGGCGGTCGCGCCGGCCCGCCAGCGCCTCCGCGATCCGGACCGGCCACCAGGTGAACCGGTCGGAGGGGTCGCGCGGCCCGACCATGATGCCCACCCGTGGTACAAGCACCGGCCCGTCGAAGTGCTCGGCGAGCACCCGCTCGGCCGCGAGCTTGGCCAGCGAGCGCTGCTGCAGCGGGTCGTCGTCGGGCTGTTCCCCGGCGGCGCGCACGGGCGCGATCTCGTCGGGCACGGCCGGCCCGTCCGGCGCGTAGACGCTCATCCCGGACACGTAGCCGTAGGCACCCACCGACCCGGACAGCAGCCGCGCCGTCGCGGCCACCGCGGGCGCCCCGGGCTCGTCGTCGGTGAACGTGTCGAGGACGGCGTCCCACCGCCGGCCGGCGAGCACCCCGAGGTCGCCGCGGCGGTCGCCGGTCAGCACCTCGACGCCGTCGGCCGGCGGGCGGCCCGACCGCGAGAACACCGTCACGGAGTCGCCCGCCGCCACGGCGGCGTCGACCACCGCCGCGCCGAGGAACCCGCCCCCGCCGAGCACCAGGAACCGCACGGACCCACCTCCCGACCGGGCCGGACGGCCCACGCCCCGGCGACTACCCCGTCGCGGGGCGGCACACCTCCCCGGTGACCTGCGGAGCGGTAGCGTCCGCCGGGTGCCGGACCCCGCGACGCAGCGGGCCGGGTCGCGGCGGGACACCCGCCGCCGACTCGACGCCCTGACCTTCGGCCTGTTCACCGTCGCCCTCGGCACGAACATCCCGACCCCGCTGCTGCTGGTCTACCGCCGCACGCTGGGCCTGTCCGACGCCGACCTGACCGCCGTCTTCGGCTGCTACGCGATCGGCCTGATCGCCGCGCTGACCGTGTCGGGCGCGGCGTCGGACCGCTTCGGGCGCCGGGCGCTGGTGCTGCCGTTCGCCGTCGTCGCCGGGCTGGTGTCGCTGCTGTTCCTGCCCGCCGCCGGGTCCCTGCCGCTGCTCTACCTGGCCCGGCTGCTGCAGGGCGTGGTCTCCGGCGTCGTGTTCTCGGTGGCCAACGCCTGGCTGCAGGAGCTCGCCGGGCCGGAGGGGCAGCAGTCGGCGGCCACCCGCGGGGCGGTGTCGACGTCGCTGGGCTTCGCGATCGCCCCCGCGATGAGCGGCGTGCTCGCCCAGTACGGCCCCGCCCCGACGACGCTGCCCTACCTGGTGCACGTGGCCGTGGTCGCCGTCGGCCTGGCCGCGCTGCTCACCGTGCCGGAGACGGTGACCGAGCGGCGCCCCGGCCGGCTGATGACCCTCGGGCTGCCGCCGGAGGCGCGCCGGCCCTTCCGGGCGCTGCTCGCGCCGACCGCCGTCGGGGTGTTCGCGTTCCCCGCGGTCGCGGCGACCCTGCTGCCGCTGCTGGTGGTGCCCGGCGGCGTCGGCCCGGCCTACGCGGGACTGATCGGCGGGCTGGCGCTCGGCGCGAGCGCGGTGGCCGCCCGGGTGGGGCGCGGGATCGCGCGCGGCGGGCCGCTGGGCATGGCGATGGGCTCGGCCGGGCTCGCGGTGAGCGTGCTCGCGATCGTCACCCGTTCCGAGCCGCTGCTGCTGCCGGCGTCGGTGCTGCTGGGCGCCGGGGCCGGCCTGTGCCTGACCGCCGGGCTGACGCTGACCGCCCGCCTCGCCCCGCCGCAGACCCGCGGGGCGATGAACAGCGCGTTCTACGCCTTCGCCTACGCCGGGTTCGGCACCCCGCTGCTGCTGGCGTGGATCGGCGCGGGGGTCGGCGACGTCGCGGCGGTGTCGGCGTTCGCCGTCGTGCCGGCGGCGATCGCCGCCTGGCTGTGGCGGGAGCTGCGGCGGCAGGACCGGGCGGTCAGCGGGGAGCGGTGAGGATGCGCGGGCCGTCCGCGGTGACCGCCACCGTGTGCTCCACGTGCGCGGCGCGGCTGCCGTCGGCGCTGCGCAGCGTCCAACCGTCGGCGTCGACCCGGTAGTCGTCGCTGCCGCCGCCGAGGAACCACGGCTCGATGGCGATGACGAGGCCGGCCGCGAGCCGCACCCCGCGCCCGGCTCGCCCCTCGTTGGGCACGTGCGGCGCCTCGTGCATGGTGCGCCCGACGCCGTGGCCGCCCTGGTCGGTGTTGATGCCGACGCCGCCGGCCCGCCCGACGGCGCCGATCGCGGCCGAGACGTCGCCGACCCGGTTGCCGACCACCGCCGCGGCGATCCCGGCGGCCAGCGCCCGCTCCGCGGTGGCGAGCAGCGCGAGGTCCTCCGGCCGGGGCGTGCCCACGGGGAAGGTGATGGCCGCGTCACCCACCCAGCCGTCGAGGGTGGCGCCGGCATCCACGCTGAGCAGGTCGCCGTCCTCCAGCGGCAGCGTCGTCGGGATGCCGTGCAGCGCGACGTCGTTGACCGACAGGCACACCACCCCGGGGAACGGCGGGGTCGTCGGCAGCGGCGCGTAGCCGAGGAACGGCGAGGTGGCGCCGGCGTCGGCGAGCACGTCGCGGGCCACCTGGTCGAGCTGGGTGAGGCGGACGCCGGGGACGGCGGCGGCCCGGACGGCGGCGAGCATGTCGGCCACCACCGCGCCCGCGGCACGCATCGCCTCCAGCTCGCCGGGGGTGCGCAGCTCGATCACGGTTCTCTCCTCCGTCGGGGGCCCGGCGACCGCCGGTATGACTATCCCGGTATTAGTATCACGGCATGGTCCGCCCCCCGCTGAGCCCCCAGGAGCGCGAGCGCGGCCGCCGGCTGGGCGCCCTGCTGCGCGCCGCCCGCGGCAGCCGCCCACCGGCCGAGGTCGCCGCGGCGTCCGGGGTGAGCCTGGAGGCGCTGCGCAAGATCGAGTCCGGGCGGGTGCCCACCCCGGCGTTCTTCACCGTGGCCGCGCTCGCCGGCGCAGTCGGCCTGCCCCTCGACGAGCTCGCCGCCGCGCTGGCCGGGGAGCTGGTCCCGGACCGCGGGAGCGCCCTGTCCGCCTGAGGCGTGTGAGAGTGGCGGCATGCACCTGCTGCTCGAGTACACCCTCGCCGACGACTACCTGGAACGCCGGGCAGCGCTGCGCGAGGAGCACCTCGCGCTGGCCCGGGCGGCCCACGAGCGCGGCGAGCTCCTGCTGGCCGGCGCGCTGCCCGACCCCTACGACCGCGCGCTGCTGGTGTGGGACGCCGACCGGGAGACCGTCGAGCGCTTCGCCGCGAGCGACCCCTACGTGCTGCGGGGCCTGGTGACGTCCTGGTCGGTGCGGCCGTGGAACGTGGTCGTCGGCGGGGCCGGGGCGTGAGCGGCTTCCCGACCGTCGCGGAGCTCGCGGCGGAGGAGGACGAGCTGCAGCTGGACCGGTTCACCAACGACGACGCCTGGGAGCTCGGGTCGGCGCTGGTGGCCGCGGCCCGCCGCGCGGACGCGCCGGTCGCCGTCGAGGTCGCCCGCAACGGGCACCGGCTGTTCTCCGCCGCGCTGACCGGCGCGACGCCGGACAACGCCGACTGGATCGAGCGCAAGGCCCGGGTGGTGCACCGGTTCGGGCACGCCTCGTTGTACGTCCGGCAGACGTGGATCGAGCGCGGCACCACGTTCGAGGAGTCCTCGGGCCTGGACCCGCGCCTCTACGCCGCGCACGGCGGGGCCGTCCCGCTCGTCGTCCGCGGGGTCGGGCCGGTCGGCGTCGTCGTCGTGTCGGGGCTGCCGCAGCTGGAGGACCACCGCATGGTGGTCGCCGCGCTGCGCGCCCACCTCGGCCGGTGACCGCGCCGGGCGACCCCTCGGGGCGGCTGGTCGGGGCCGTGCACGCGGTCAAGCTGCGCGGCAACCGGGCGCTGTCGGCCTGGGCCCGCGACCGGGGCTGGACGACGACGGCGCTCGGCTACCCCGGCTACGCGGCCGGCGGCCGGGCGCGGGTGCGCGGGCGGCTGCTGCTCGCCCCGGCCCGCACCGCGCCCGAGGCCCGGCGCGACCTGCCCGGCTGGCGGCGCCTGTTCACCCTCGAGCAGCCCTTCGGCGAGATCGACGTCGAGCTCGCCGGCAGCCGGGTCCGCGCCCGCGCCGACGAGGCGGGCCTGCTCGACGTCCCGCTGCCGGCCGTGCTGCCGCCCGGCCGCGCCGACGCGCTGCTGCACGTCGGCGGGCGCCCGCCGGTGGCCGCACCCGTCTACGTCGCCGCCCCCGACGCCGGCCGTGGGATCGTGTGCGACATCGACGACACCGTCTGGATCACCGGCATCCGGCACCCCCTCCGCGCGGCCTGGCGCACCTTCGCCGGCAACAGCGCGACCCGCCGGCCCGTCGCCGGGATGGCCGCACTGCTCACCCGGGTCGCCCGGGAGCACCCGCACTCCCCCGTCGTCTACCTGAGCAACGGCCCGTGGAACCTGGCCGGCGCGATCACCGCGTTCCTGGAGCGCAACGGCTTCCCCGCCGGGGCGCTGCTGCTCACCGACTGGGGCATCGGCCCGCGCGCGTGGTTCCGCAGCGGCCGGGCGCACAAGCGCGGCTCCCTGGAGCGGGTGGCCGCCGACCTGCCGGGCGTGCGCTGGTTCCTCGTCGGCGACGACGGCGAGCACGACCCGGAGATCTACCGCGACTTCGCCGCCGCCCATCCCGGCCGCGTCGTGGCGATCGCGCTGCGCACCACCGCCCCCGCCGGCACGCCGTCGCCGGAGACCGGCGAGCGGGCCGGCGAGCGGGTCGGCGACGTCCCCGTCGTGCGGGCCGGCGACGGCCGCGCCCTGGCCGGCCTGCTCGAGCGGGCCGGCGTCCTCTCCCCGATCGGAGTCCGGTGACCGCCCTCGACACCCCGCTGCGCAACTGGGCGGGCAACCTCACCTACCGCGCCGCCCGGGTGCACCGGCCGCGCACCCTCGCCGAGCTGCAGGAGGCCGTCGCCGGTGCCCCGCGGGTGAAGGCGCTGGGCTCGCGGCACTGCTTCAACGACATCGCCGACACCGACGCCGACCTCGTGGTGCTCGACGACCTCGACGTCCGCGTCGAGCTCGCGCGGGCCGAGCCCGACGGCTCCGGCGTCCTGTGGGTGCCCGGCGGCATGCCCTACAGCCGGCTGGTGCCCGAGCTCGCCCGGCACGGGCGGGCGCTGCACAACCTGGCATCGCTGCCGCACATCACGATCGCCGGGGCCACCGCCACCGGCACCCACGGCTCGGGCAGCCGCAACGGGTCCCTGGCCACCTCGGTCGCCGGGCTGGAGCTGGTGCGCTCCGACGGCGAGGTCGTCGTCCTCGGCGAGGACTCCCCCGACCTGCCGGGCGCGGTGGTGCACCTCGGCGCGCTCGGCGTGGTCACCCGGGTGGCGCTGCGCTTCCAGCCGACCTTCTCCGTGCGCACGAACGTCTACCTCGACCTCACCTGGGACCGGCTGTTCGCCGACCTCCCCGGGGTCACCGGCGCCGCCTACAGCGTCAGCGTGTTCACCGACTGGCACCGGGTCACCTCGGTGTGGGTCAAGTCGCGCACCGACGAGCTCGACGCCGCCGCTCCCGAGGACTTCTTCGGCGCGCGGGCGGCCACCGAGCCGACGCACATGCTGCGCGACACCCCGATCGAGAACCTCACCGACCAGCTCGACCTGCCCGGTGAGTGGCACGAGCGGCTGCCGCACTTCCGCGCCGAGTTCACCCCGAGCCACGGCGACGAGCTGCAGAGCGAGTACTTCGTGCCGGCCGAGCACGGGCGGGCCGCCTGCGAGGCGATGCGGGCCCTCGCCGACCGGGTCGCGCCACTGCTGCAGGTCAGCGAGATCCGCACGATCGCCGGCGACGACCTCTGGCTGAGCCCGGCCACCGGCGGCGACGTCCTGGCGCTGCACTTCACCTGGCTGCCCGACGAGCCGGCCGTCACCGCGCTGCTGCCGGAGATCGAGGCGGCGCTGCGCCCGTTCGGCGCCCGCCCGCACTGGGGGAAGCTGTTCACCACCGGCGCCGCCGAGCTGGCGGACCGCTACCGGCGGATGGGCGACTTCCGCGACCTGGTCGGCCGCCTCGACCCGCGCGGCGCGTTCCGCAACGCCTACCTGGAGCGCACGGTCCTCGGCTGAGCGCGGGCCCACCCGGCCGCGCCCGCCCAGCCGGCCGCCCGGCCGGGCTCAGCCGAGCTCGGCCAGCCGCCGGGCGAGGAAGTCCCGCTCGACGGCGTTGCCGGTGAGCAGCAGCGCCTCCCCGTAGGCCTCGCGCGCCTCGGCGACCCGGCCGAGGCGGCGGAGCAGGTCGGCGCGGGCGGCGGGGAGGTAGCCGTAGCCGGCCAGCTGCGGCTCGGCGGCGAGCGCGTCGAGGGCGGCGAGCCCCGCCGCCGGCCCCGAGGCGAAGCCGACGGCGACCGCGCGGTTGAGCGCCACCACCGGCGAGGGCCACACCGAGGTGAGCACGCCGTAGAGCGCCACGATCTCGCGCCAGTCGGTGTCGGCCCAGGTGGGCGACTCGGCGTGCACGGCGGCGATCGCGGCCTGCAGCGCGTACCGCGACGGCGGGCGGGCCCGCAGCGCCTCCCGCACCAGCGCCACGCCCTCGGCGATCGCGGCGCCGTCCCACCGGGCGCGGTCCTGCTCCTCGAGCAGCAGCAGCCGGCCGTCGTCGGCGGTGCGGGTGTCGCGGCGGGCGTCGGTGAGCAGCAGCAGCGCCAGCAGGCCCGCCACCGCGGGATCGCCGGGCAGCAGGCCGCGCAGCATCCGGCACAGCTGCAGCGCCCGCTCGACCAGGTCGCGGCGCACGAGCTCCTCGCCGGCCGGGACGGTGTGCCCGGTGGTGAAGAGCAGGTGGACGACGGCGAGGACGGCGTCGACCCGGGCGGGCAGTTCGGCCGGCGGGGGCACCCGGTAGGGGATGCGCGCGATGGCGATCTTCTTCTTCGCGCGGGTGAGCCGGGCAGCCATCGTCGGCTCGCTGACGAGGAAGGCGCGGGCCACCTCGGCGGTGGTCAGGCCGCACAGCAGCCGCAGCGTGAGCGCCACCTGCGCCGGCCGGTCGAGCGCGGGGTGGCAGCAGGTGACGACGAGCCGCAGCCGGTCGTCGGGGTAGCCGTGTGCGCCGTCGTCGCGGGGGTCGGGGGCGACCTCCTCCTCGACCAGCAGCGGCAGGTGCCGGCGCTCGACGCCGGAGTGCCGCAGCACGTTGAGCGCCCGGCGGCGGGCGACGGTGGTGAGCCAGGCGCCCGGCCGCGCGGGCACCCCGGCGGTGCGCCACTCCGTGAGCGCGGCGGCGAAGGCCTCTTGCACGCACTCCTCGGCGACGTCGAGGTCGCGGGTGACGCGCACCGTCGCGGCGAGCACGAAGGCCCACTCGCGACGGTGCGCGTCGGCGACCGCGGCGGCGACGGCGTCGGCGTCCGGGTCGGCGGTCACGGTGGTCGGCTCAGTCGAACACCATGACCGGCCGGACCTCGACGCCGCCGAAGCGGGCCGGCACGGTGCGCGCGACGGCGAGCGCGGTGTCGAGGTCGGGGGCGTCGATGACGTAGTAGCCGCCGAGCGCCTCCTTGGTCTCCACGAAGGGCCCGTCGGTGACGTCGCCGCCGCGGACGCTCGTGGCGGTGGGCGTCGGCTCCAGCGCCTCGCCGCCGAGGATCTTGGCGCCGAGCTGCTCGACGCCGGCGGAGAAGCGGTCGTGCTCCTGGTAGATCTCGCCCATGACCTCGGGGGTCGCCGTGGCGTAGGACGCCTCGTCCTCGTAGATCAGGATCATGTAGCGGCTCATCTGCGCCTCCTGCGCTCGGGGAGCCCGCCTCTCGGGCCCTCCACCTCTCCGACACGCAGCACCGCACCAGATCGACAGGTCGCCGGGAAGATCTTCCCCAGCGCCTCTACCGGACGGGCGACCCGTCCGGACGGCGACACGCCGGACGGCCAGGTCGAGGGCAGGTAACGACAAGCGGACGCCGACGTTCCGCACTTTTCTGCCAGTGCGATCACGGGACGGGTCTCCGTAACGTCACTGTCAGCAGCCAGGGCGTACCCGTCCGTCACAGCGGACGACGCCTCACCCCGACTCCCGAGGAGCTTCCCGTGTACTCCTTCTCGCGCCCCCACCTCAGCCTCGTCGCCGACGGCCCCGCCCTCGCCTACGACGAGACCGACTTCGGCTACGACGCCGAGGACGTGTACGACGACTACGAGGTCGCGGCGGACGCCCCCGCCGAGCAGTCCCCGCTGTCCTTCTGGGCCGACACCACCGAGGGCGGCTCGGCCGCCTGGCGCCTCGACGCCCTGTGCGCCGAGACCGACCCCGAGGCCTTCTTCCCGGAGAAGGGCGGCTCCACCCGCGAGGCCAAGCGCGTGTGCACCGGCTGCACCGTGCGCGCCGAGTGCCTGGAGTTCGCCCTCGCCAACGACGAGCGCTTCGGCATCTGGGGCGGCCTGTCCGAGCGCGAGCGCCGCCGGGTGCGCCTCGAGCGCCGCGAGCGTCTCAGCGCCTGACGGTCCGCCGCCCGGACCGCCGGGCGCCCGCCGCGGCGCTCGGCATGATGCCCGCATGGCCGAGGTCGTCCTGTTCCACCACGCGCTCGGGCTGACCCCCGGCGTCACCGCGTTCGCCGACGACCTGCGGGCCGCCGGCCACACGGTCCACACCCCCGACCTGTTCGAGGGCCGCACCTTCGACACGGTCGACTCCGGCGTCGGGCACGCCCGGGCGACCGGCTCCGGCGAGCTGCTGGACCGCGGGGCGGCCGCCGTCGCGGACCTCCCGGCGGAACTCGTCTACGCCGGCATGTCGCTCGGGGTGCTCCCCGCGCAGAGCCTGGCGCAGACCCGCCCCGGCGCGCGTGGCGCGGTGCTCCTCTACTCCTGCCTCCCGGCCGAGGAGTTCGGCGCGTGGCCGGCCGGCGTCCCCGTGCAGGTGCACGGCATGGACGCCGACCCGCTGTTCGTCGACGACGGCGACCTCGACGCCGCACGCGCGCTGGCCGCGTCCACGGCCGACGCCGAGCTGTTCACCTACCCCGGCGACCAGCACTACTTCGCCGACCGCACGCTGCCCTCCTACGACCCGGACGCCGCGACGCTGCTCCTGCGCCGGGTCCTCGACCTGCTGGCGCGGTGACCTCCCCGGAGGCGACCGCCGCGCGCGTGCGGGCGGTCCTCGACATCCCGCTGCACCGGCACCTGGGCATGCGGCTGCGCGACCCGGCCGACCCGACCGCCGGCATCTGGTTCCCCGTCGACGCGGCCGCGCAGAACCAGGCCGCGCTGCTGCACGGCGGCGTCGTCTACACCTTCCTCGACGTCGCGGCGTTCCTCGCGCTGCTGCCGCAGCTGGCCGACACCGAGCACGCCGTCACCCACGACCTCACCGCCTCGCTGCTGCGGCCGGTGCCGGCGGGCGCGCGCGTCGACGTCACCGGCACGGTGCTGCGCCGCGGGCGGGCGGTGGCGTTCCTGCGGTCCGAGGCGACCGTCGACGGCGTCCTCGTCGCCTCGGCGCAGGTCACCAAGAGCGTCGTCCCGGCCGGCTGAGCCCGCCCCGGCCTCGCCGCGAGGTGCCCGACCTCGCGCTGCGGGGCGAGGCCGGGCACCGCGGCGCGCGGTCCGGTCAGCGAGGTCCGGTCAGCGGGCCGCGGTCACCACAGCGACATCGAGCGGCGGAAGATCCCCGCGACGTCGTCCTCGGTGACCTCCTTCGGGCAGGTGGCCAGCAGCCGCTGCTGCTTCATCGTGCCCTCGACCAGGTCGCCGACGTCGCCGTCGCCGAAGCCGACCGCGCCCACCCCGTTCGGGATGTCGATGTCGCGCATCAGGTCGGTGAGCACGGTGGGCAGGAACTCCGAGGGGTCGTCGGGCTGCCCGGCGTTCGGCGCGAGCAGCTGCGCGGCGCGCACGTGCCGCTCGGGCGAGGCGTCGAAGGTGAACCGGAACGCCTCCGGCGCGGTCAGCGCCACCGACATCCCGTGCGGCACCATCGGCTCGTCGGCCGGGTAGTCCTTGGGGTGGAAGTCCTTCACCTGCCCGGCGATCGGGTAGGCGTTGGCGTGCGGGATGTGCACGCCGGCGTTGCCGAAGCCCATGCCGGCGAAGGTGGCCGCCATCGCCATGTCCGCGCGGGCCTGCGTGTCGTCGCCGTGCCGCACCGCCCGCCGGAACGAGCCGGCCAGCAGCGACAAGGCCTTCTCCGACCACATGTCCGAGATCGGGTTGGACCCGCAGTAGGGCACCCGCTGCTCGGGCGCCTTGCGGTCGTAGGTCGTGTACCAGCGCGCGGTGTAGCTCTCCAGCGCGTGGCAGAGGATGTCCATCCCCGACGCCGCCGTGACGCCGGCCGGCTGGGTGAGCGTCAGGTCGGGGTCGATGACGGCGAGGGTGGGCCGCAGCCGCGCGTGGCTGATGCCGGTCTTCACCCGCTGGGCGATCACGTCCATCACGCAGATCGTCGTGCTCTCCGACCCGGTGCCCGTCGTGGTCGGGACGGCGACCAGCGGCCGCAGCGGCTCGCTCGGTGCCTGCCCCTTCCCGACCGGCACGTTGACGTAGTCCATGAGCTCGCCGGGGTTCGTGGTGAGCAGGTTGATCGCCTTGGCGGTGTCGATGCTCGAGCCGCCGCCGACGGCCACGAACGCGTCCCACGGCCCGGACGAGCGGGCGTCCTCGATGGCCTGGGTGAGGCTGACGTCGGTGGGCTCGACGTGCACGCCGTCGTACACCCACGCCTCGATGCCGAAGCGGCCCATCTGGTCGGCCACCCGCTGCGGCAGGCCGGTGGCCGCCACCCCCGGGTCGGTCACCACGAGCACCCGCCGCACGCCGTAGCGGCTGAGGTCGTAGCCGATCTCGTCGGACGCCCCGCTGCCGAACTTGAGCTGCGGCGCGCCGTAGGTGAAGACGGACTCGGGGCTGGTCATGACGCGCTCCTCGGCTGGGCGGCGGATCCGGTTGCAGGGATCGTTGCACCCGCCTTGTGGCCGGGACCACAGCGCGGCAGGGTCGGGGTCGGGTGCACCCCGCAACCGTTTCCCCGTCTGCCCATGGAGGCCAGCCGTGACCGCAGAGCCCGAGACCACCGTCCCCTCCCTCGAGGAGCTCCTCGCCGACTCGCCCACCAACTGGGGCAAGTGGGGCGACGACGACGAGGTCGGCTCGCTGAACTACCTCGGCCCCGAGCAGGTGCTCGCCGCCGTCGGGCTCGTCCAGCAGGGCAAGGTCTTCACGCTGCAGCGGCTGATCGGCGACCCGAAGGGCGACCCGGTCTGGCCCGGCCGCACGCCGGCCGAGCGCACCCAGATCCTCGACGAGTCCACCTGGGACTCCCCCGACGCGCCGCAGTACCCCGGCGGCCTGCACTACGCCGACGACAAGATCAACGCGTTCCTGCAGGGCTCCACGCAGTACGACGGGCTCGGCCACGTCTGGTACGGCGGCAAGATCTGGAACGGCTACGACGCGCGGACGACGATCGGCGGCCTGGACAAGGCCAGCGTCGAGCCGATCGCCCAGCGCGGCGTCGTCGGCCGGGCGGTGCTGCTCGACATGGCCCGCTTCCGCGGCAAGCCCACGCTCGACAAGGGCGAGACCTTCACCCACGAGGACCTCGTGGCCTGCGCGCAGGCGCAGGGCACCGAGATCCGCAAGCGGGACATCCTGGTCATCCGCACCAACTTCCTGCAGCTGTTCTTCGAGCAGGGCGAGGGCTTCTACGAGGGCTTCAACGAGCCGGGCCTGGTCTACAGCCCCGAGCTCGTGCAGTGGTTCCAGGACATGGAGATCCCGAACCTGGTCACCGACACAATCGCCAACGAGGTCACCACCGACCCGAACAACGGCGTCGCACTGGTGCTGCACAACGCGCTCATGCGCAACCTCGGCGTCACGCTCACCGAGATCGCCGACCTCGAGGCACTCGCCGCCGACTGCGCCGAGGACGGCCAGTACGACGGCCTCTACGTCGCCGCGCCGCTCAAGGTGCACCAGGGCAGTGGCTCCCCGGTCAACCCCGTCGTCCTCAAGTGAGCCCGTCGTGAGCGGCTACGACGACCGGCCCTGGCTGTCCCTCTACGGCGGGCAGCCGGCCGACTACGACATCGAGTTCGCCGACGCGCTGTCGATGTTCCGCGCGGGCGTGGAGCGCGACCCCGACGGCGTCGCCCTGCAGTACTTCGACGGCGCCGTTCCCCGCCGGGAGCTCGACGAGACGACCGACGCGATGGCGGCCGGCCTGCTCGCCAACGGGTTCTCCCCCGGCGACCGGCTGGCGGTCTACCTGCAGAACGTGCCGCAGTTCGTCATGGCGATGGTGGCCACCTGGAAGGCCGGCGGCGTCATGGTGTCGATCAACCCCATGAGCCGGACGCGGGAGCTGTCCTACCTGCTCGCCGACTCCGGGGCGACGGTGCTGCTGTGCCTGGACACCCTCTACGACGAGGTCGCGCGCGACGTCGTCCCGGGCACCGACGTCCGGCTGGTGCTCACCACCAGCGGGCTGGACCTGCAGACCCGCGACGACGAGCGGCTGTTCGCCGGGGTCACCCGGCAGCGGCACGAGGGCACCACGGACCTGCTGGAGTTCGTCGAGCAGCACCGCGGGCAGACCCCGCCCGCGGCCGCGCTCGGGCCCGACGACGTCGCGTTCCTGACCTACACGTCGGGGACGACGGGCGTGCCCAAGGGGGCGATGAACACCCACCGCAACGTCTGCTTCACCGCGCAGGTCTACCGCGACTGGACCCACGCCGGCCGGGACGGCTCGATCTTCGGGATCGCTCCGCTGTTCCACATCACCGGCCTGATCGGGCACGTCGCGGTGAGCATGCTGGTGCCGCAGACGCTGGTGCTCGCCTACCGCTTCGAGCCGCAGGTGGTGCTCGACGCGTTCCTCGAGCACCGGCCGGCGTTCACCATCGGGGCGATCACCGCGTTCAGCGCGCTGCTCAACGCCCCGGGTTTCACCAAGGCGCACTTCGAGTCGTTCACGTCGATCTACTCCGGCGGCGCGGCGATCTCCCCGGCCGCCGAGCGCGGGTTCCTCGAGGCCACCGGCCGTCAGGTGCACAACGCCTACGGCCTCACGGAGACGACGTCGCCGATGACGGTGACGCCGTTCGGGTCGCCGTCGCCGGTGGACCCGACGTCGGGCGCGCTGTCGGTGGGCGTCCCGGCGCCGAACACGATCGTGCGGATCCAGGACGACGACGGCGCGGACGTGCCGCTGGGCGAGGTCGGCGAGATCGTGGCCGACGGCCCGCAGGTGGTGGCCGGCTACTGGGGCAAGCCCGAGGAGACGGCGGCCAACCTGCCCGGCGGGGCCCTGAAGAGCGGCGACGTCGGCTTCATGGACCCGCAGGGCTGGGTGTTCATCGTCGACCGCAAGAAGGACATGATCAACGCGTCGGGCTACAAGGTGTGGCCACGCGAGGTCGAGGACGTCCTGGCCGAGCACCCCGCCGTCCGGGAGTCCGCCGTCGTCGGCGTCCCGGACGAGAAGCGCGGGGAGACGGTCAAGGCGTTCGTCAGCCTCAAGCCGGGCGCGAGCGCGACGCCCGACGAGCTGATCGCGCACTGCCGGGAGCGGATGGCCGCCTACAAGTACCCGCGCAGCGTCGTGCTCCTCGACGAGCTGCCGAAGACGGTCACCGGCAAGATCCTGCGCCGCGAGCTGCGCGGGACGTGAGGTGCGGCCGGGCCCCCGCCGCGGCGGGGGCCCGGCCGGCCCCGCGCGGTCGATGCTGCACGGTCAGCTCCGCACGTTCTCCGTCCAGACGTCCCAGCCCAGCCGCGCGACGAGCGCGCTGACCACGACGAGGAAGACGGCGCGGATGAAGCCGGTGCCGCGGCTGGTCGCCGTCCGGGAGCCGAGGTAGCCGCCGACCACGTTGGCCGCGGCGAGCAGCAGCCCGAGCCCCCACACCACCGAGCCGTGCGGCACGAAGAACGTCAGCGCGCCGAGGTTCGTGGCGACGTTGACGATCTTCGCCTTGGCGCTGGCGTGCAGGAAGTCGTAGCCCAGCAGCGAGACCAGGGCGAACACGAGGAACGAGCCGGTGCCGGGGCCCAGCACGCCGTCGTAGAACCCGATGACCGCGCCGATCGCGAGCGCGGTGCCGGCGTGCCGGCGGCCCGTGTGCCGCAGCGCCGTCACCTCGCCGAGCGCGGGCCGGAACGCGGTGAACAGCGCGATCCCGACCAGCGCGACGACGATCACCGGCTTGAACACGCTCGCCGGCAGCAGCGCCGCCACCGACGCGCCGCCGAACGAGCCGGCCAGCGCGACCGCGGCCATGGGCAGCGCGGTGCGCAGGTCGGGGTGCACCCGGCGCTGGTAGGTGACCGCGCTGGTGGTGGTGCCGAACACCGAGGCGAGCTTGTTGGTGGCCAGCGCCTGCACCGGCGCCAGCCCCGGCACCAGCAGCAGCGCCGGCAGCTGGATGAGGCCCCCGCCGCCCACGACGGCGTCGACCCACCCCGCGGCCAGCGCCGCCACCAGCACCAGGGCCAGCAGCGACGGCGTCAGCCCCTCCGGGAGGAACCCCCCGCTCACCCGGCGCGCAGGCGCTCGGCGGTCATCTCCCGCACCTCGGCGTAGCGCTCGCGCACCCCCGGCGTCACGTCGGCCTCGTGCACCTCGGTGCCCGGCCGCGCCCACTCCGGCGGGGCGTCGGCGCCCGACAGCACCCAGGCCGCCTGGCGGGCTGCGCCGTCGGCCACGTACTCCCCCGGCGGCGGCACGAGCACCGGCACCCCGAGGACGGCCGGGGCGATCGCCCGCACCGCCTCCGAGCGGGCGCCGCCGCCGACCAGCAGCACCCGGCGGACCTCCGCCCCGGTGGCGCGGACGGCGTCGAGTCCGTCGGCCAGGCCGCACAGCAGCCCCTCGACCGCGGCGCGCGCGAGGTGCGCCGGGGTGGAGGTGCCGAGCGTCAGGCCGTGCAGGGCGCCGGTCGACGTCGGGCGGTCGGGCGTGCGCTCGCCCTCCAGGTAGGGCACCAGCGTCAGCCCGCCGGCGCCGGCCGGGGCCGACAGGGCGAGCCGGGACAGCTCGTCGTGGTCGACGCCCAGCAGCCGCGCGGTGGCGTCCAGGACGCGGGCGGCGTTGAGCGTGGCCACCAGCGGCAGGTAGCGGCCGGTGGCGTCGGCGAACCCGGCGACCGCGCCGGTCGCGTCGGCGGCCGGGACCTCCGACACGATCGACACGACGCCGGAGGTGCCCACCGACAGCACGACGTCGCCGGGCTCGGCGGCCAGGCCCAGCGCCGCTGCGGCGTTGTCGCCGGTGCCCGGGCCCAGCGTGGCGCCCGTGGTGGACGTGCCCGCGGACTCCGCGGGCCCGAGCACCCGCGGCAGCGCCGGGGTGCGGCCGAAGGCGCGCTCGAGCAGGTCGGGGCGGTACTCCCCCGTCGCCGCCGACCAGTAGCCGGTGCCGCTCGCATCGCCGCGGTCGGTGACCAGCGCGGCGAGGCCCGGCCGGCCGGCCAGCACCCAGGTCAGCCAGTCGTGCGGCAGGCAGACCGCGGCGGTGCGCTCCGCGTTGGCCGGCTCGTGCTCGGCCAGCCAGCGCAGCTTGGTGACGGTGAACGACGCCACCGGCACGAGACCGACGGCGTCGGCCCACGCCTGCGGGCCGCCGAGCTCACGGGTGAGGTCGGCGGCCGCGCCGGCGGAGCGGGTGTCGTTCCAGAGCAGGGCGTCCCGCACGACCGAGCCGTCCTCGTCGAGGCAGACCATGCCGTGCTGCTGGCCGCCGACGGCGACCGCGGCGACGTCGTCGAGACCGCCGGCCTGCGCCACCGCCTGCTCCAGCGCGGCCGCCCAGGCCGCGGGGGCCACCTCGGTGCCCTCGGGGTGCGGCGCCCGGCCCTCGCGGACGAGGGTGCCGGAGTCGGCGTCCCGGACGACGACCTTGCAGGCCTGGGTCGAGGTGTCGACCCCCGCGACCAGAGGCATCAGCGGGCGCCGAGGAGGTGCTCGACGGCCAGCTGCGACAGGCGGACCTGGCCGCCGCGGCGCGCACCGGCGGCGTCGGCGTCGAAGTCCTCGAACGCCGAGCGGTCGGCGAGCAGCTGCTCGTAGGACTCGCCGTCGCCGAGGGTCGGCTGCGCGAGCTCCGGCACGGCGGCGTCGGCGAGGGCCTCCTGGACCTCCGGGTCGGCGCGGAACGCGGCGGCCCGCTCCTTGAGCAGCAGGTAGGTGCGCATGTTGGCCGCGGCCGACTCCCAGACGCCCTTGAGGTCCTCGGTGCGCAGCGGCTTGTAGTCGAAGTGGCGGGGGCCGTCGTAGGCCGGGCCGCCGTTCGGGCCGCCGTGCTCGAGCAGGTCGACGGTGGCGAAGGCGCTGAGCACGTCGCCGTGGCCGAAGACCAGGTCCTGGTCGTACTTGATGCCGTGCTGGCCGTTGAGGTCGATGTGGAAGAGCTTGCCCTGCCACAGCGCCTGCGCGATGCCGTGCGTGTAGTTCAGGCCGGCCATCTGCTCGTGCCCGACCTCGGGGTTCACGCCCACCAGGTCGGCGTGCTGCAGGGTGGTGATGAAGGCGATCGCGTGCCCGATGGTGGGCAGGAAGATGTCGCCGCGGGGCTCGTTGGGCTTGGGCTCCAGGGCGAAGCGCAGGCCGTAGCCGCGGTCCTCGGAGTACTGGGCCAGGGTGTCGATGCCCTCGCGGTAGCGGTCCAGCGCCGCCGACAGGTCCTTGGCCCCGTCGACCTCGGCGCCCTCGCGGCCGCCCCACAGGACGT
The DNA here is from genome assembly GCF_054049995.1 of Geodermatophilus sp. SYSU D01106. Lineage (NCBI taxonomy): Bacteria > Bacillati > Actinomycetota > Actinomycetes > Geodermatophilales > Geodermatophilaceae > Geodermatophilus > Geodermatophilus sp. SYSU D01106. Next base: position 165,573 of record NZ_JBJGYM010000007.1, read on the forward strand.
AGGTCTTGGCGCCGAGCTCGGCGGCCAGGTCCATGTTGCGCATGATCTTGCGCAGCGCGAACCGGCGGACGCCGCGGTCGTTGGCGGTGAGGCCGCCCTCCTTGAACACCGGGTGGGTGAACAGGTTGGTGGTGGCCATCGGCACGACGAGCCCGGTGTCGGCCAGCGCCTGCTTGAACCGCTCGATGATCTTCGTGCGCTCGGCGTCGCCGGTGCCGAAGGGGATCAGGTCGTCGTCGTGGAAGGTGACGCCGTAGGCGCCCATCTCCGCCAGCTTCTCGACGCTCTCCACCGGGTCGATCGCCGGGCGGGTGGCCTCGCCGAACGGGTCGCGGGCGTTCCAGCCCACGGTCCACAGACCGAAGCTGAACTTGTCCTCGCGGGTGGGCTGGTTCGCCATGGGGTTCCTTCCGCTGGGCACGGGGTGCTCGTCCGGGTGACGTGGGCCACCGCTTTTGTGCTGCCGTAGAACATAAACGACGGACGCCGCTAGCCTCAACCCGTGTCCGACGGCCGTACCCCCAGCGGTGCCCGGCAGTCGACCCTGCGCGCGACCAACCTGGGGCTGGTCCTGCGCGCCGTCTGCGCCGACCCCGGCGAGCTGTCCCGGGCCGGCGTCGCCGCGGCCCTCGGCACCACCCGGGGGACGGCGGCCCGGCTGGTCGACGACCTCGTCGCCGGCGGCCTGCTCGACGAGGTGGAGCGCGGGCCCGCCGCCCGCCGCGGCCGCCCCGCCACCCCCCTGGCGCCCGGCTCGCGGCCCGCGGGCCTGGGCATGCAGGTCGATGCCGGCCTGGTCGCCGTCCGGGTGCTCGACCTGCGCGGCCGGGTGCTCGCGGAGCGGCTGCGCGAGGAGGACCTGCGCGACAGCGACCCGGCCGCCGCGCTGTCGCTGCTGGGCGGGCTGGCCGCCGACGTGCTGGGCGCGCTGCCCGCGGGCACCCGCGTCGTCGGGGCGGGGCTGGCGCTGCCCGGCCTGGTCGACGCCGGCCGCGGGCTGCTGCTGCGCGCACCGAACCTGCGCTGGTCGCGGGTGTGCCCGGCCGAGCTGCTGGCCGGCGCGCTCCCGGCGGACCTGGTGCCGGCGCTGGGCAACGAGGCCGACCTGGCCGCGCGCAGCGTCGCCGAGGACGCGCCGGGGCGCCCCGGGCCGCACCGCGACTTCGTCTACCTGTCCGGCCAGATCGGCATCGGCGGCGCCGCGGTGCTGGGTGGGCGGGTGATGACCGGCAGCTCGGGCTGGGCCGGCGAGATCGGGCACGTCTGCGTCGACCCCGCCGGACCGGCGTGCCCGTGCGGGTCCACCGGCTGTCTGGAGCGCTACGCCGGCCGGCTGGCGCTGCTCGCCGCGGCCGGGGTGCCCGCCGACGCCGGCCCCGGCGAGCTGCGCACCCGCGCGGAGGCCGGCGACCCGGCCGCGCGGGCGGCGGTCGACGGCGCCGCGTGGGCGCTGGGCGTGGCCCTGGCCGGGGTGGTGAACGTCCTCGACATCCCGACCGTCGTGCTCGGCGGGCACCTCGCCGAGCTCACCGGCCTGCTGCGCCCGCGCCTGGAGGAGCACCTGGCCCGCCGGGTGCTGTCGGCCCGCTGGCGGCGGCCGGTGGTCGACGCCGGCGGTGCGGTGCCGGCCGCGGGGGCCACGGGCGCGGCGCTCCGGGCCCTCGACGCGGTGCTCGAGGACCCGGTGCGCTGGCTGCCGGCCTGAGCGGACCGGCCCCGGGGCTCAGCCCTGGTAGTTGACGTGCACGTGGTCGTAGTGGTTGGCGGTCACGCCGCCGCGGTCCTCCATGCGCGACCACGAGCCGCCCGGCGAGGACAGCATCCGCTGCTCCCAGATGAGGTAGTCGACGCCGAGCTCGGACCAGTGGTCGATGTGGTACTGCACGATCGCGTCGCCGAGGGCGGCGTCGGACATGACCATGTAGTCCAGCGCGAGGCCCGACGGGTGCCCGCCCGGGTCGGCCGCGCTGGGCCGGGTGCCGCCGAGGGTGATCGAGGCGGCGCCGGGCACGTTGCTCACCACGGCGTCGGCCGCGGCCTGCACCACCGACCGCACCGGGCCGGAGGTGTTGCTGATCCGGGCCACCCGGGAGGCGGTCGTCCCGGTGGCGGACGACGACGCCGACGACGAGGCGGACGACGAGGACGCGGACGACGACGCGGCGGCGGACTCCTGCTCGGCCTCCGCGGCGGCGGCCGCCTCGGCTGCGGCGGCCTCCGCGGCGGCGGCGGCCTCGGCGGCGACGCGGGCGGCCTCGGCCTCGGCGGCGAGCCGGGCGGCCTCGGCGGCCTGGGCGTCGCGGACGGCCTGGTCGGCGCCGGCCTGCGCCTGCTGGGCGGCGGTCTCGGCGGCCTCGCGGCTGCCGCGGCTCGCGGCGACCTGGCCGAGCTCCGCGATGTCCTGCGGCTGCACCGTCTGCGGCTCGGTGGCGGCGGGGCCGGTGGCGGCCGACAGCCCGAGCGCCTGGGCGACGCTCAGCGACTCCGACGTGCCGGCCTGCGCCTCGGCGGCCGGGTCGGGGGTGAGCAGCAGGTTGGCGGCCAGCGCGCCGGCCGCGGCGACGCCGAGCAGCAGCCCGGGGCGGCGGACGGCGGAGCGGCGGGCGGCGGGGCGGGCGGCGCGGCGGGCGGTCCGGCCGGCGCCGCGGGGCGCGGCGGGGACGGCGATCTCCGCGGTGGGGGCGGCCGGCTCCGGCGTGCGGATCTCGGCGGTGGGGGCGTCCATGCGGGGCTGTGCTCCAGGGGTGCGGCCACGCGGCCCGGTGGCGGGCACGGCGTGGCGGATGTGCGGGCGGCTCCGGCGGTCCGCGAGACGCGGTCGGCCGGCGACCGGCGTCCGGGCGGGGCCGGGCGGTCGCGGGACCGGCGTCGGGGACGGCCGGGGCGGTCAGATCCGGGGGCGCACCCCGGTGCGGCGGAGCCGGCGCGGGGGTGGTGCGGTCGTGCTGAGGGCGCGCGCCATCCGGCGGCTCTCCGTTCTCCCGATGGCCGCCTACCGGGTCAGCTGACGGGTTCGGGCGGGAAGCAGCCCTACCTGCGGGCGGACGGTGTCCGGCCCCGCGGGATTCACCCCAGTGGTGCGGTGGGTCCCCGGCTCGCCCCGGAGGGCGACTCGGCGGCATCCGCCCGGACTCCCCGGACGGGGACGTGACGACCGGTCGGACGGCGCCACGGTAGACGTCGTTATCGCCCCGTGACAATCTCGCGCCGGTCCGGCGTGACGAGTGTCGCGCGCGTCGTCGGCGTGTCGCCTCGCGTCCCGCGGACCCAGCCCTCGGGCTCAGCCCTCGTCGGGCTCGTTCTCGTCCGGCTCGTTCTCGTCCGGCTCGTTCTCGTCCGGCTCGTTCTCGTCCGACTCGTTCTCGTCGGGCTCGTTCTGGTCCTCGCCGCTGGAGCCGCCAGAGCCGCCCTCGTCCTGCTCGACACCGTCCCCGCCGCCTCCGCCGCCGCCCTCGCCCCCACAGGCGGCGGTGACCGGGACGAGGGCCGCGAGGGCCAGACCGACCAGGGCCGCGCGCAGGCGCGCGACCCCCCGGCGCTGCAGCGACACGGGATCCTCCTCGTTCAGCCGAGCAGACGGCGCAGGCAGTCGGCCTGCGTGCGCACCGACCAGACGGCCAGCCGGGCGGGCAGCGTGACGGCGGACCGGGCCACCCGGACGCCGAAGGCGAGGAGGTCGGCGTACTCGGCCGGGCGGGGCGCCGCCGCCCGGGGAGTCGCCGCGCGCGGGGACGCGGGGGCCGGCTCGGGCTCGTCGTCGCCGGGGTCCGCGTCGTCCTCCGGGGCGCCCGCGGCCCCGGCGTCCGGTGCGGCCGCGCCCCGGGCCTCGACGGGGGCCCCGACCTGGGCATCGGCCTGGGCCTCGGGCGGCGCCTCGGGCACCAGCAGGTCGAAGGCGGTGCGCCGGCGGGGGTCGCGCAGCGAGGCGAAGGACGGGATCTCGGGCGAGGCGGGCCCGCCGTCGTCCTCGGAGGGCAGCGGCAGCTGCGCCGGCGGCTCGGGCACGACGCGGCGGATGGCGGTCACCAGCCCCGGCCCGAGGCCCGGCACGGCGGCGAGTTCCCGGCGGGACAGGCCGGCGAGCGCGGCGACGTCGGTGATGCCGGCGCGGGTCAGCGCGGTGACCGCGCGGGTGGGCAGGTCCAGCGTCGCGATCGTCCCCGCCGGCGCGCCCGGCGACCTGGTCGGCATGGCGGAGGACCCTAGTCGGCGCCGGTCAGCCGGCCGCACCGGTGTCCGGGCCGGGCGTACCCGCCGACGACGGACCGGACGGGCCCGCCGACGGGGCGGACGACGAGCCCGGGGACCCCGGCGACGTCGGCGCGGGGGCCTCCGGCTCCGACGGCGCGGGCTCCGACGGCGCGGGCTCCACCGGCTCGGACGACTCCGGTGCCGTCGGCGCCGGGGCCTCCGGCTGGGTCGGCGAGGGCTCCACCGGGTCCGAGGGGGCGGGAGCGGACTCCTCCGGCGCCGGCGCCGACTCCCCCGGCGCCGACCCGGCCGGCGCGGACTCCCCGGCCCCCGACGGCGCGGTGCCGGTGTCCGCCGGCTGCGACGGGGCGGGCCCCGGCGGCGTGGTCGCGGACGGGGCCGCCGGCGCGGTCGCCGACCCGCTGCCCGGGGCGGCGGTGTCCGACGGCGCCGGCTCCCGCGCCGGTGCGGTGTCCTCGGCGGGCGCCGGCCCGGCCGGGGACCCGGCGGCGGGCGGTGCGGCCGCGACGGACAGGGTGACGCGGTCGCCGGCCCGCAGCGGGACGCCGACGGGGTCGAGCGCCGCGACGGTGCCCGGCGCGACCGCCGTCGTCTGCTCGGTCTCCCGGGAGACGGTGAGGCCGAGGGCGGTGAGGTCGGCGGCGACGTCCTCGACCGGCCGGCCCACGTGGTCGCCGGCGGTCAGCACGACCGACGAGGCCGCGGCGGCGCTCCCGCCCGACGGCGTCGAGGACTCGGCGGCCTGCGCCGGGGCCTGCCCGCCGCCGGAGCCGCCGGGCCACAGCACCACGGCGAGCAGGCCGGCGAGCACCAGCGCGAGGACCGGCGCCAGCAGCAGGACGCCGCGGCGCCGGCTGGGCGGCTCCCGCACGTCGTCGCCGGCCGGCAGGAGGGCGGGCACCGGGCTGGTCGGCGGGCCCGCCCCGACGGCGGTCGAGCCGGAGGTCTCCTCGATGGTCTCCTGCACCGCGGTGAGGAAGGCGTCGGCGTCGGCCGGCCGCTCGGCGGGGTCCTTCACCAGCGCCGCGCCGATGAGGGAGCGCACGACCGGCGGCACGTCCTCGGGCAGCGGCTCGGGCTGCTCGCGCACCTGCTTGAGCGCCACGGCGACCGGGTTGGTGCCCTCGAAGGGCGCGTGGCCGGTGAGCGACTCGTAGCCGACCAGGCCGAGCGCGTAGACGTCGCTGGCCGGGCTGACCCGCCCGCCGGCGGCCTGCTCCGGCGACATGTAGCGCGCGGTGCCGATGACCTGCCCGGTGCCGGTGAGCGGCACGCTCTCGGCCGACCAGGCGATGCCGAAGTCGGTGAGCTTCACCCCGCCGTCGGGACGCACGAGGATGTTGGCCGGCTTGACGTCGCGGTGCACGAGGCCCGCGCGGTGCGCCTCGGCGAGGCCGGCCGCCGTCTGCTCGAGCACGGACAGGGCGGCGCCGGGCTCCAGCGGGCCGTCGGCCGACAGCAGCGCCGACAGCGGCGCCCCCTCGACCAGCTCCATCACCAGGTAGGCGAGGGACTCGCCGGTGTCGGCGTCGCGGGTCTCCCCGTAGTCGAGGACCGCGGCGATGTTCGGGTGGCTCAGCGCGGCGGCGTGCCGGGCCTCGCAGCGGAAGCGCTCGAGGAACACCGGGTCGTCGGCGTACTCGCTGCGCAGGACCTTGACCGCGACCGGCCGCTCCAGCAGCACGTCGCGGCCGCGCCACACCTGGCCCATGCCGCCGCTGGCGATCGGCTCCTGCAGCTCGTAGCGGTCCCCCAGCGTCTGCCGCCCGGTGCCCAGCGAGGTCACGTCCCGTGCTCCGTCCCGTCCGCGTGCGCGGGCCAGCTGCCCGCCTCCGTCGACTCCCCCCGGGAGCGGCCCGGCGACGGCGATGCCGCCGCGAGCGCTCCAGGAGGGGTGCCCGGACCGCACCGTCCCCAACCACCGACCCCGGTCACAGGCCTCGACCACCCGGGTGGCCCGAGCGGGAGAGGGCTCGCCCCGGAGCCCTCCGTCCGCCACGATCCGCACAGTTCCGCGGCAACGGCGCCGCGGCCGTCCCGGAGGTCGCCCATGGACTCGGCACTCGGCACCGTCGCCCTGCCCGCCGCGCTGGCGGTGATCATGTTCGGCCTCGGGCTGTCGCTGACCGTCGACGACTTCGCCCGGGTCACCCGCCGCCCGAAGGCGGCCGTCGTCGCCCTGGGGCTGCAGGTGCTCGTGCTGCCCGCGCTGTGCTTCGGGCTGGTGGCGCTCGCCGGGCTGGAGCCGGTGCTCGCCGTCGGCATGGTGCTGCTCGCCGCCTCCCCCGGCGGCACGACGGCCAACCTGTTCAGCCACCTGTTCCGCGGCGACGTCGCGCTCAACGTCTCGCTGACGGCGGTCAACTCGCTGCTCGCCGTCGTCACGCTGCCGCTGCTGACCAACCTCGCGGTCACCGTCTTCGACCCGGCCGGCGCCGAGTCGATCGGCCTGCAGTTCGGCAAGACGCTGCAGGTGTTCGCCGTCGTCCTGGTGCCGGTGGCGCTGGGCATGCTCGTGCGGCGCGCGGCCCCGGCCTTCGCCGACCGCATGGACCGCCCGGTGCGCGTCCTGTCGGCCGTGGTGCTCGCCCTGGTCATCGTCGGCACCGTGCTGGCCGAGCGGGAGGACGTCGGCGACTACCTGCGCCAGGTCGGCCTCGTGGCGCTCGCCTTCTGCCTGCTGAGCCTGCTGCTCGGGTTCGCGGTGCCGCGCGCGCTGGGCATCGGCCACCGCCAGGCGGTCGCCTGCTGCTTCGAGATCGGCGTGCACAACAGCACGCTGGCCATCGCGGTGGCGATCAGCGTGCTCGGCAGCGTGGAGCTCGCGATCCCGGCCGCCGTCTACGGGGTGCTGATGTTCCCGGTGGCGGCGGTGGTCGGCTGGCTGGTCAGCCGGCGGGCCCCCGACCGGGAGGCGCAGCCGGCCTGAGCGGTCAGCCCCCCGGGCCGCGCCAGCGCAGCACCTCCAGCGCCGCCGCGACGCCGAGGACGTTGTCGGCCAGCGGGCGGGGCAGCAGCTCCTCGGCGCGCGCCAGCCGGCGCAGCACGGTGTTGCGGTGGGTCCACAGCCGCTCGGCGGTACGGGAGGCGTTGCCCAGCTCCTGCACGTAGGTGTGCACCGTCCGGCGCACCTCGGCGTCGGCGGTGAGCAGCCCGCCGAGGGTGTCGGCGAGGAACTCGTCGACGGCGGCCGGCTCGGCGGTGAGCAGCGCGACGAGCTGCACGTCCTCGTAGCGGGCGGCCTGCTGCGGCGAGGTCAGCCGGGCGAGCATCCGCTGGGTGGTCGCGGCGTCGAGGTGGCTGCGCCGGAAGCCCTCGACGTCGCGGCCGGGCCGGCCGACGGCGACCCGCACGCCCGGCGTCCCCGCCAGCGACGCCGTCAGGTCGGCCACCCGCGGCGCGGTGCCCACCGGCAGCCACACCCACAGCGCCGCGGCGCTGGCCACCACGGTCAGCCGCCGCGGCGCCCCGGCCGCGCGGGTGAGCGCCTCGGCCGCGGCCTCCAGGTCCTCGGGCCCGGCGGTGCCGGATCCCGACCAGACGACGGCGGCGGTGTGCGGGCCGGTGAGCCCGTAGCCGAGCTGGGCCTCCGCGCGGGCGCGGGCGATCGGCGCGCCCTCCAGCAGCAGCGCCACCGTGGCCCGGCGCTCGGCGTGCCCGCCGCGGGTGAGCTCGGCGCGCTCGGCCACCATCCGCTCGGAGACGGCGGCGACCATGTCGTCGATGAACGCGGTGATCGACAGCGCCGAGACGTCGAGCAGCTCGCGCAGCTCCGCCGGGTCGGCCGTGAGCTGGAAGCAGATCTCCATCCACCGCCGCCAGGCCACGCCCTGGGCGGTCCGGTAGGCGTCCAGCCCGCTCTGGTCCAGCCCGCGGCGCACCAGGTCGCGGGAGGCCTCGAGCACCTCCGGGCCGAGGTTGGCCGGCACCCGGCGGCCCGGGTGCTGCACGTTGGCCGCCGCCCAGTGCAGCAGGTTGGCCAGGTTCGCCCGCCGGGTCGCCTCGGCGAGCACCGGGTCCTCGGCCACCGGGCGCATCCGGTCGCTGCCGAGCGCCGCCGCGTGCAGCTCCTCGATCCACTCGGCCCGGGGATCCAGCGCCGCCTCCGCACCGCGCCGGAAGAGCTCCCGGGTGCGCTCGGACACCCGGGGCCAGTCGTCGCTCACCGGTGCATCGTGCACCACGCGGCCCATGACGGGGTGCACGTCGTCCTAGCGGGCGGTGGCCTGCGCCACGGATGGTCGGTACCAGGCACACGTCCGTCCCCGGGGAGAGCCACCGCATGACCACCAGCCAGCCACCGCTGCAGACGCCGGTCGAGCACCTCGACGTGCTGATCGTCGGCGCCGGGATCTCCGGCATCGGCGCCGGCCGGTACCTGACCACGGAGCTGCCGGCGAAGAGCTTCGCGATCCTCGAGGCCCGCGGCGCCTCGGGCGGCACCTGGGACCTGTTCCGCTACCCCGGCATCCGCTCGGACTCCGACCTGTCGACGTTCGGGTACGAGTTCAAGCCGTGGCGCGACCGGCAGTCGATCGCCGACGCCCCCAAGATCCTCGCCTACCTGCGCGAGACGGCCACCGAGAACGGCCTCGACGAGCGGATCCGCTACCACCACCGGGTGCTGGCGGTGTCCTGGTCGAGCGCCGACGCCCGGTGGACGGTCGACGTCGAGCGCACCGACACCGGCGAGCGGCTGCGGCTCACCGCCGGTTGGGTGTTCTGCGCCGGCGGCTACTACCGCTACGACGAGGGCTTCACGCCGGTGTTCGAGGGCCGCGACCGGTTCCGCGGCGAGATCGTGCACCCGCAGTTCTGGCCCGAGGACCTCGACCTGACCGGCAAGCGGGTCGTCGTCGTCGGCAGCGGCGCGACCGCCGTGACGATCGTGCCGGCCATCGCGGGCACCGCCGCGCACGTGACGATGCTGCAGCGCACGCCCACCTACGTGCTGCCCGTCCCCCGCGAGGACCCGATCGCGGCGCGGCTGCGGCGCTGGTTCGGCGACGAGCGCGCGCACGCGCTCGTCCGCCGCAAGAACATCGCCCAGCAGCGCGCCATCTACCGGTTCGCGCAGAAGCACCCGAAGGCCGCCCGCAAGGCGATCCGATGGGTCAACACCAAGCAGCTCCCCGCGGGCTTCGACGTCGACACGCACTTCAACCCGCCCTACGACCCGTGGGACCAGCGGCTGTGCGCCGTCCCCAACGGCGACCTGTTCCGCGCGATCCGCGAGGGGCAGGCGGACGTCGTCACCGACCGGATCGCGACCTTCGACGAGACCGGCATCCGGCTCGCCTCGGGCGGGCACCTCGACGCCGACGTGATCGTCACCGCGACCGGCCTGTCGGTGCAGGCGTTCGGCGGGGTCGCGATCACGGTCGACGGCGAGCCGGTGACGCTGTCGGACACCGTCGCCTACAAGGGCATGATGCTGTCCGGGGTGCCCAACCTGGCCTTCGCGATCGGCTACACCAACTCGTCCTGGACGCTGAAGATCGGGTTGCTCTGCGAGCACTTCGTCCGGCTGCTGCGCCACATGGACGAGCGCGGCCTCGACACCGCGCGGCCGGTCCTCGCCGACCCGGGCATGCCCACCCGGCCCTTCCTCGACTTCGCCGCCGGCTACATCCAGCGCGCGGTCGCCCAGCTGCCCCGCCAGGGGGACCGCATGCCGTGGCTGACCTCGATGGACTACTCCGACGACGTCAAGCTGCTCCGGGCCGACAGCGTGGTCGACCCGGAGCTCCGGCTCACCTCCTCGCGCGACCGCCTGACGCGGCCGGCCGCGGCGGTGGGCGCGTGACCGCCACCGAGGCGCCCCGCGCCACCGAGGACGACCTCTTCGCCGACCTGCCGGCCGGCCCGCGGATCTGCCACCGCCTCGACGGTCCCGAGGACGGCGAGCCGCTGCTGCTGGTCGCCGGCCTCGGGCTGGACCTCACCTCGTGGCCGCGGCGGATGGTCGACGGGTTCGCCGCCCGCGGCTTCCGCGTGGTCCGGCTGGACAACCGCGACGCCGGCCGGTCCAGCCGGATCGCCACCCCGCCGCCCGGGCGCACCCGCCAGTTGCTGGCCCGCCCGCGCCCCGACGCCTACGACCTCACCGACATGGCCGCCGACACCGTCGGCCTGCTCGACGCCCTCGGCATCGCCCGCGTGCACCTGGTCGGCATGTCGATGGGCGGGATGATCAGCCAGGTGGTCGCGGCCCGGCACCCGCACCGGGTGGCCAGCCTGACGTCGATCTTCTCCACCACCGGGCACCGCCGGGTGGGCCAGCCGGCCCGCTCGACGATCCTGCGGCTCGCGAAGGCCGCGCCGCGCACCGTCGAGGAGTCCGTCGAGCGGCACCTGGCGATGCTGGCGCACATCGGCGGTCCCGGCTTCCCGCCCGACGACGACCTCGAGCGCGCCTGGGCCACCGCGGTGTGGGAGCGCGTCGGCGGCGCCCGGTCGCAGGAGGTGGCCCGCCAGATCGGCGCCATCCAGGCCTCCGGCGACCGCACGCCGGAGCTCGCCGGCATCACCGCCCCGACGCTGGTGGTGCACGGCGACGTCGACCGGATGGTCCACCCCAGCGGCGGGCGGGCCACCGCCGACGCCATCGCCGGCGCCCGGCACGTGGAGATCCCCGGTATGGGCCACCACCTGGCGCCCGGGGTCGTCGACCGGCTCGTCGAGCTCACCACCGACCTCGCCCGCGGAGCGGGCCGCACCGACACCGCCCGGAGTGCGGGCGCCCAGCGAACGGGAGAGAACCGATGAGCAGCGTGCGCGGCAAGGTCGCCGTCGTCACCGGCGCCGGGTCCGGCATCGGCCGGCAGCTGGCCTTCGAGCTGGCGAAGCGGGGCGCGCGCCTCGCGCTGTCCGACGTCGACGAGCTCGGCCTCGGCCAGACCGCCGACCGGGCGAAGGCGCTGGGCGCCCAGGTGCACACCGCCCGCGTCGACGTCAGCGACCGGGACGCCGTGGTCGCGTACGCCGACGCGGTGGCCGCCCACTTCGGCGTGGTGCACCAGGTCTACAACAACGCCGGCATCTCCGGCGGCGGCCGCTCGGTGCTCGACACCGAGTGGGAGACCTACGACCGCACGGTCGGGGTCAACCTGTTCGGCGTCATCCACGGCACGAAGGCGTTCCTGCCGCACCTCGTCGCGTCCGGCGACGGGCACGTGGTGAACGTGTCGAGCCTCAACGGGTTCATGGCGCAGCCGACGCTGTCGGCGTACTGCGCGAGCAAGTTCGCCGTGCGCGGGTTCACCGAGGTGGTGCGCAGCGAGATGGTCGCCGGCGGCCACCCGGTGCAGGTGACCGTGGTGCACCCGGGCGGGGTGAAGACCAACATCGCCTCGTCGACGGCCCGGGAGGCGCAGGCGCAGGGCATCGAGCTGTCGGCCGCCGAGGTCGCCCGCCAGCGGGTGTACGACGAGAAGCTGCTGAAGATGCCGGCCGAGCAGGCGGCGCGAATCGTCGTCGACGGCGTCGAGGCCGGGAAGCCGCGGGTGCGGGTGGGCAGGGACGCCGTGCTCGTCGACCGGCTGGTGCGCCTGCTGCCGGCGCGCTACCCGGTGCTGGCGGCCTGGTACGACCGCAAGCTGTTCGGCAGCCGCTGAGCCGGGGCCGCCACGCGGCTCAGCCCGCGTCGGCCCAGGACCGCACGACCGCGACGTCGAGCGGGAAGTCCAGCGGGAAGCCCCCGAACAGCAGCCGCCCGGCCGTTGCCGCGGCGGCGCGGACCTCGCCGGCCACCCGGTCGGCGAGGTCCGCCGGCGTGTGCACGACCACCTCGTCGTGCAGGAAGAACACCAGGTGGGGGCGCTGGTGCACCGACCCCTCCCCCAGGCGCCACAGCCGGTTGCGCAGGTCGGCGAGCCAGCACAGCGCCCACTCCGCGCCGGTGCCCTGGACGACGAAGTTGCGGGTGAACCGGCCCCACGCGCGGCGGGCCCGGTCGGAGTCGCGGCCGCCGGGCTCGGGCGCCTCGCCGAGGTCGGCCGAGCGCTCCGCCCACGCGGCGCCGGGCAGCGGGGAGCCGCGGCCGAGCAGCGTCTGCACGACCGCGCCGCGCTCGCCGGCCCGCGCCGCGTCCTCCACCAGGCCGATCGCCCGCGGGTAGCGGCGGGCCAGCCGCGGCATCATCCGCCCGCTCTCGCCGCGGGTGCCGCCGTACAGCGCGCCGAGCACCCCGACCTTCGCCTCGGCGCGGGTGGCGACCACGCCGGCGGCGACCATCCCGGCGTAGAGGTCGCGGTCGCGGGCCGCCTCGGCGAGCGCGGCGTCGCGGCTCATCCCGGCGAGCACCCGCGGCTCGAGCTGGGCGACGTCGGCCACGACCAGCGACCACCCGTCGTCGGCCACGGCCGCGGGGCGCACCTGTACCGGCACCGACAGGGCGCCCCCGCCGTGCGAGGCCCAGCGGCCGGTGACCACCCCGCCGGGCAGGAACACCGGCCGGAACCGCCCGTCGCGCACCCAGGTGTCCAGCCACGCCCAGCCGTTGGCCGCGAGCAGCCGGGCCAGCCGCTTGTACTCCAGCAGCGGCGGCACCACGGGGTGGTCGATGCGCTCCAGCGTCCAGGAGCGGGTGTCCTCGACGGGGAGGCCGGCCGTCTGCAGCGCGCGCAGCACCGCGGCCGGGGAGTCGGGGTTGAGGTCGGGGGCGCGCAGCGCGGCGCGCACCTCGCCGGCCAGCCGCTCCAGCACCGGCGGCCGCAGCCCGGCCGGCGGGCGGTCGCCGAGCAGGCCGGTGAGCAGCCGGGCGTGCTCGTCGGCGCGCCAGGGCAGGCCGGCCCAGGTCATCTCCGCAGCGGCCAGCGCGCCGGAGGACTCGGCGGCGGCGAGCAGGCCGAGCCGGCCCCCGTGCGCCGACGCGGCGAGGGCGGCCGACTGGCGGCGCAGCTCGGCGGCCGGGTCGAGCCGGTCGGCCGGGTCCTCGAGCGGGAACAGCGCCGGGTCGCCGCCGGCGCGGGGCTCCAGCGCCGCCCAGCCCGCCGCGTCGCCGCCGGCGAGCAGCGCCGGGTCGGCCAGCGGCGAGCGGCGCAGCAGGGCGCCGGTCAGCCGCAGGTCGGTGCAGCGCTCCACCCGCACGCCGGCGTCGAGCAGCGCCGGGTACCAGCGCGTCGTGTCGTCCCAGACCCAGCGGACCGTGCCCCCGCCCTCCCGGGCGGCGACCCAGGACGGCAGCTCGTCGGCGGGCACCCGGGTGGCGGGGCCGGGGGTGCCGTCGGGCGCGCAGTCGACGGCGACGGCGTCCCCGCCGTCGCGGCGCAGCAGCACCCGGTCCACCGCCCCAGTCTCGCCGAGGACACCGACGCCGCCGGGGAGGCGGCGGGCACACTGGGAGGCGTGCCCGCCGTCCCCGCCGCCCTGCGCCGGGGTGTGGTGCGCCTGCTCAACACCTCAGGCGGGCGGGTGCTGGTGCTCGCCGGCGAGGTCGACGCCGCCGCCGTCGAGGCGTTCTGGCGCTGCTACGGCCGGGAGCCGGTGCGGGTCGACGTCGTCGACGCCCGCTCGGTGACCGCGCTGTCGCCGTCGGGCCGCGAGCTGCTCACCGACACCCTCGACCGGGCGGAGTGGACCGGGCGGCCGGTGGCGCTGCGCCCCTCCCCCGCCGTCAGCCGCGCGCTGCCGGCGCGCTGACCTGCGCGCCGGACCCCTCCGCGGCCCGCATCGCCGCCAGGTGCGCGTGCACGAGCGTCACCACCAGGGCGCCCTCGCCCACCGCCGAGGCCACCCGCTTGACCGAGCCGGCCCGCACGTCGCCAGCGGCGAACACCCCGGGCGTGCTGGTCTCCAGCGGCGCGGGCGGGCGCTCGAGCGGCCAGGCGGGCGTGACGCCGTCGGCGAGCAGCGCGCTGCCGGTGAGCAGGAAGCCCCAGCGGTCGCGGGCGAGCGTGCCGGCGAGCCAGTCCGTGCGCGGCTCGCTGCCGATGAGGACGAACAGCACGCCCTCCTCCGTCGTCTCCTCACCGCTGTCGAGGTCGCGCAGCACCACCGACTCGAGGAAGTCGGTGCCGCTGCCGCCGGTCACCTGCACCCGGTAGCGGATGTCGACGCGGGGCAGTGCCTCCAGCTCGCGGATCAGGTAGTCCGACATCGTCTCGGTGAGCGTGGCCCGCCGGACGAGCACGGTGACCCGGTCCGCGTAGCCGGCCAGGTAGACCGCCGCCTGCCCGGCGGAGTTGCCCCCGCCGACGACGAACACGTGCCGGCCGCGCATCGCCGGCGCCTCGGTGACCGCCGCGCCGTAGAAGACGCCCCGCCCGGTCAGCGCCTCGAGCTCGGGCACCCCGAGCCGGCGCCAGCTCGCGCCGGTGGCCACCACCACGGTGCGCGCGCACGCCGTCGTCCCGTCGCTGAGCGCGACGCGGTGCAGCCCGTCGGCGGTGGTCTCCAGCCCGCTGCCCTGGCGCATGAAGTGGAACCGGGCGCCGAAGGCCCACGCCTGCTGGTAGGCGCTGAAGGCCAGCCGGCTGCCGCTGATCCCGGTGGGGAACCCGGGGTAGTTGCGGATCAGCGAGCTGGTGCCGGCCTGCCCGCCGATCGCCTCGCCCTCCACCACCAGCGTCGACAGGCCCTCCGAGGCGGCGTACACGCTCGCGCCGAGGCCGGCCGGGCCGGACCCGAGCACGAGGACGTCGGAGACGACGTCGGCGTCCAGCGGCGTGAACAGGCCGAAGGCGTCGGCGATCTCGAGGTCGGTGGGGTCCTGCAGGACGACCGGCTCGCGGGTGAACCGGATGCTCACCACCGGCAGCCTCGGCTCGGTGAGACCGAGCGCGGCCAGCGCCTCGGTGCCGGCCCGGGAGCCGGCGTCGAGGAAGCCGAGCGGGATGCGGTTGCGGGAGAAGCTGTCCCGCAGCTGCTGCGAGCGCGGCGACCACTGCTCGCCGATCACCCGCACCGCCTGGAACCCGCCGGACCTCCGCGAGGACCACTCCTCGAGCACCTCGGTGACCAGCCGGTGGAACTCCTCGTCGCCGCGGACCTGCGGCGCGGTGAGCCAGCGGTCGAGCTGCCCGACGGTCAGCGCGTCGAAGATCGGCCGCGCGGTGTCCCAGGCGCCCCACCGGACCAGCGCGACCGAGACCGCGCCGGGCGTGCGCGTGTGCAGGGCGCGCAGCTCGGCGAGGCCGTCGGGGTCGGCGTCGCCGAACCCGCCGAGGAGGACGGCGACCGGCGGCCCGTCGCCGGTCAGCGTCGCGGCGGCCTCCTCCGGGGAGGCGCAGGAGCGCACCTCGTAGTCGCCGCCGTAGCGCCGGGTCAGCTCGGCGGTGGTGGTGCCGCGGACGTCGTTGTCGCGGGTGACGACGAGCAGGCAGGCCTCGCGCTCGCCGCTCACGGCCGGTGCCTCCCCGGTGCGGGCGCCAGGCGCCAGCCGGCGGCGCCGGTCCCCGCGATGGCGGCGGCGACGACGACCAGCGCCCACGCCGAGGGCCGGTCCCACCCGACGTCGCCGGCGTGCACCGCCACGACCGCCAGGACCAGGACGCCGAAGACGGTGTAGGCGACGGCGGCGGTCCGCAGCCGCTCGAGGTCGCCGGCGAGCGCGGCCAGCGCGGTGGCGACGCCGAAGGCGATCAGCCAGGCGCCGACCACCCGCGCGGTGAACGGGGTCAGCGGCCAGGGCCACAGCGCCGTGGTGTCGGCGGGGGCGACCGACAGCAGCGCACCCACGGCGAGCAGCACGACCGACTCCGCGCCGAGGCCGGCCCGAAGCGGGACCGGGACCGGCGCGCGGCGCGGCGGGTCGGTGCCCGGCGCGCGCTCCTGCAGCACGAGGACGACGGCCATCGCCACCGGGATGAGGACGTAGACGCCGGTCCAGAACCAGGCGGCGCCGCGGGCGAGCAGCGGCGCGTCGGCGAACTCCGGCTGCAGGTGCAGGCGGTCGAGGTGCACGAGCGTGGCGACCAGGGTCAGCAGCGTGAAGACCAGGATCGTCAGCACCGCCACCCGGCTGCGCGCCCACACCGGGTCGCGCAGCGACAGCAGCACCAGGGTGAACCCGGCGGCGTAGCCCGCGCCGAGGAAGGCGGCGGTGGCCGGCGGGGCGATGGTCCAGGCGAACACGTCCGCCGTCCGGCCGGGCTGGACGAGCAGGGCGAGGACGGCCAGCGCGGTCAGCACGCAGAACACCCGGAGCAGGGCGCGCATGGCGGGGAGCAGCTCGCGGCGGCGGTCGGCCGCCGGGCGCACGGTGGTGGTGGCTGGGTCCACCAGGACCTCCGACGTCGGTGCCTCCCCGTGCGGCGCCCATTGGAGCACCGCCGCGCGCGGCTGTCACCGGCATTCCGGACGCCCGCCCGCGCCACGCCGGGGCGGACACGCGCGACCCCGCCGGGCCTGTCGGCGCGACCGCCCCCGGCCCTAGGCTCCGGGTCCCGGGAGCGGCCGCGGGGCCGCCCGTCGCGGGAGGCGCCATGACCGGGCCCGGTCCCGACCCGGCCGCACCGATCGGCACGCCGGACCGCCGGCTGCGGGTCTTCGTGTCCTCGACGCTCACCGAGCTCGCCGCCGAGCGGGCCGCCGTCCGGGCCGCGGTCACCTCGCTGCGGCTGACCCCGGTGATGTTCGAGCTGGGCGCCCGCCCGCATCCCCCGCGCGACCTCTACCGCGCCTACCTGCGGCAGAGCGACGTCTTCGTCGGCCTGTACGGCGACAGCTACGGCTGGGTGGCGCCCGGGATGGCGGTGTCGGGGATCGAGGACGAGTTCGACCTGTCCGACGGGCTGCCGCGGCTGCTGTACGTGCGCGACCCGGCACCCGGCCGCGACCCCCGGCTGGCCGCGCTGGTCGAGCGGATGCAGGCCACCGGCGGGGCCTCGACGGTGCCGTTCGGCGACCCCGCGCGGCTCGGCGAGCAGGTCGCCGACGACCTCGCCGTCCTGCTCACCGAGCGCTTCGCGGCCCGCCCGGCGCCCGGGGCGCCGGTGCCCGGGCTCGCCCCGGGGTGGCTGCCGGAGCCGCCGACGCCGCTGGTCGACCGCGGGACGGAGCTCGCCCTGCTCACCGGGCTGCTGCGGGCTCCGGAGGTGCGGCTGGTGACGCTCACCGGCCCGGGCGGGATCGGCAAGACGCGGCTGGCGCTGGCCGGCGCCGGGGCGGTGCGGGCGGAGCGGGACGGCGTCTGGTTCGTCGACCTGGCGCCGGTCCGGGACGCCGCCGGGGTGCCGGTCGCCGTCGCCGGGGTCCTCGGGGTGCGGCCGGAGGGCGCCCGCCCGCTGGTCGACGTCGTCGCCGAGCGGCTCGCGGGGGTGTCGGCGCTGCTCGTGCTCGACAACGCCGAGCAGGTGTCCGGCGTCGCGCCGGTCCTCGCCGCGCTGCTGGAGCGCTGCCCGCGGCTGGACCTGCTGGTGACCAGCCGCAGCGTGCTCGGCCTGCGCGGCGAGACCGACGTGCCGCTGCAGCCGCTCCCGGTGCCCGCGCCCGGCGCCCCGGACCCGGCGGCGCCGGCGGTGGAGCTGTTCACCGCCCGCGCCCGGGCCGCCGACCCCTCGTTCACCGCCGAGGGCGAGGACGCGGCCGCCGTCGGCGAGCTGGTGCGCCGGCTGGAGGGGCTGCCGCTGGCGATCGAGCTGGCCGCGGCGCGGGTGCGGGTGCTGCCGCCGCGGGCGCTGCTGCGCCGGCTGCGCAGCGCGCTGGACCTGCGGGCGCCGGTGGCCGACCTGCCCGACCGCCAGCGCACCCTGCGGGCCACCCTGGAGTGGAGCCACGAGCTGCTCGGCGCCGAGGAGCGGCTGGTGCTGGCCCGGCTGTCGGTGTGCACCGGCGGCTGCACGCTGGACACCGCCGAGGCGGTCGCCGCGGTGGACGGCGACGTCGACGTCGTGGAGGCGCTGTCGGCGCTGGTGGCGCAGAGCCTCGTCGCCCCCGGGGACGCCGCCGACGGCGAGCCGCGGTTCCGCATGCTCGACGTGGTGCGCGCCTTCGCCGCCGAGCGGCTGCGCGAGCTCCGGGAGGAGGACGCGGCCCGCGAGCGGCTGGCCCGCCACCTCACCGGCGTGGCCGAGTCGGCGGCCGCCGGGCTGGCCGGGCGGGACCGGGCGACGTGGCTGGCCCGCCTGGAGGCCGAGGCCGACGACCTCGAGGCCACGCTGGAGTGGGCGGTGGCCGCCGACCGCGCCGAGCTCGTCGTCGGCCTGGCCGCGCCGCTGGCCCGGTGGTGGTGGGCGCGCGGCCGGCTCGCGGCCATGTCCGACCTCGCCGACCGCACGGCCGCGCTGCCCTCGGCCCGCCGGCTCTCCCCCGCCGCGGCGGCGTCGCTGCGCTGGGCCTGCGGCAGCACCGCGATCGCGATGGGGCGGCCGGCGGACGCCGTGCCGCAGCTGACCGGGCTGGTGGCCGAGGCGCGCGAGCTGGGCGACCCGTGGCTGCTCGCCCAGGGCCTGACGCTGCTGGCGATGACCCGCCCGCCGGAGGACCCGTCGCTGCGCCCGCAGCTGGAGGAGGCCGAGGCCGCGGCGCGGGCCAGCGGCGACCCGTGGGCGGTCGGCTTCACGCTCGTGCCGCTCGGCGACGTCGACCTGCTGGCCGGCGACGTGCCCGCCGCGACCACCCGGCACACCGAGGCACTGGCGGCCGCGCGGGCGAGCCGCGACGACCACCTCGCCGCCGCCGTCCTGGACCAGCTCGGCCTCGACGCGCTGCTGGGCGGCGACCCGGACGGCGCCGCGGCACACCTGCGGGAGGCCGCCGCGCTGCACCGGGCGCTCGCCGACCGGGAGGGCCTCGCGAACTGCCTGGAGGCGCTGGCCGGGGTGGCGCTGCTGACCGGCCGGCCGGAGGAGGCGGCCCGCCTCGCGGGCTCCGCCGACGCGACCCGGCGGCTGCTGGGCCTGCGGGTGTGGCCGTTCCTGCGCCCGCTGGCCGCGCAGCTCGCCGCGGCCGTGGACGCCGCGCTGGGCCCGGAGCGGGCCGCCGCCGAGCGGGCGGCCGGGGCCCGGCGGGACGGGTGGGCGGCGCTGGAGGACGCGCTGGGGGGCAGTGGCTGAGGACACGGTGCGGTCCACCGCCCGTTCACCCGGACGTGTCCGCGGCGCAACCTGCCGCGGGGAGCGTGGGACGCGGCCGAGACGACGACGTCCCCACCCCGAGGTCCCCCTGGAGACGCCATGACCCCGCCGATGACCCAGCACGCCACCCCCGTGACCCGAGCCCGCGCCCTGCTGCGCCGGCTCGACGCCTACACGCTCGAGGTGTTCAACCCGGGCGCGCCCTACCGCCCCCGCCGCGACCGGGGCTGACCGCCCTCAGGGGCGCGTGCGCAGCCCCCGGAAGGCCGTCGTCACCAGCGCGTCGGCGAGGTCGTCGGCCGAGAGGCTGCCGCCGGGCCGGTACCACTCGGTGAGCGAGTTGACCGTGCCGAACAGCAGCCGGCTGGTGACGGCGGGGTCGACGTCGGGTCGCACGTCGCCCTCCTCCTCGGCGGCGCGGACCAGGTCGGTGACGACCCGGTCGAACTCCCGCCGCCGGGCGAGGGCCGCCTCCTCGACCGCGGAGTTGCCGCGCACCCGCAGCAGCAGGGTGACGAACGGCAGCTCCGCGGCGAGCACCCGGACTGAGCCGCGCACCACGTGCTCCAGCCGGTCGATGGCCCGCCCGGTGACCGCCCCCGGCTCCGCGGTGACCGCGAACAGCGCGTCCAGCGCCCGGTCCAGCGCCATCCGCAGCAGCTCGACCTTGCTCGGCACGTGGTGGTAGATCGCCGACTTGGTGACCCCGAGCCGCGCGGCCAGCTCCTCCATGCTCGTGGCGTCGTAGCCGCGCTCGTTGAACACCGCGACGGCGACGTCGAGCAGGCTGTCGAGCGAGTGCCCGGGCCGTCCCCGGCGGACCCGCACCTGCGTCACGCGCGCTCCCGCCGGTCGGTCATCCGCTGCAGCTTGCCCATGGAGCGGGGCAGCGTCTCGGGGTCGACGACGAGCACCTCGATGCTCGTGCCGACGGTGTCCTTGACGCCCGTCGTCACCTCGGCGGCGGCCTGCTCGCGGCGCTCGGGCGGGCAGTCCGGGCGGGCCTCCACGCGCACCACGAGGTGGTCCATCCGCCCGCGGGTGGTGAGCTCCATCGCGAAGTGCGGCGCGAGCCCCGGCGTGCGCAGCACGACCTCCTCGATCTGCGTCGGGAAGAGGTTCACCCCGCGCAGGATGATCATGTCGTCGGTGCGGCCGGTGACCTTTTCCATGCGGCGCATGCCCGGGCGCGCGGTGCCGGGCAGCAGCCGGGTGAGGTCGCGGGTGCGGTAGCGCACGACCGGCATCGCCTCCTTGGTGAGCGAGGTGAACACCAGCTCGCCCACCTCGCCCTCGGGCAGCACCTCGCCGGTGATCGGGTCGATGACCTCCGGGTAGAAGTGGTCCTCCCACACGTGCAGGCCGTCCTTGGTCTCCACGCACTCCTGCGCCACGCCCGGGCCCATGACCTCCGACAGCCCGTAGATGTCGACGGCCTGGATGTCGAGCCGCTCCTCCATCTCCCGGCGCATCTGCTCCGTCCACGGCTCGGCGCCGAAGATGCCGATCTGCAGGCTGGAGGCACGCGGGTCGAGGCCCTGCTTCTCGAACTCGTCGATCACGGTGAGCATGTAGCTGGGCGTCACCATGATCACGCGGGGCGCGAAGTCGGTGATCAGCTGCACCTGGCGGGGCGTCATGCCGCCGGACACGGGGACCACGGTGCAGCCCAGCGCCTCGGCGCCGTAGTGGGCGCCCAGACCGCCGGTGAACAGGCCGTACCCGTAGGCGTTGTGCAGGACGTCGCCGGGCCGCCCGCCGGCGGCGCGGATGGACCGCGCCATGACGGCGCCCCAGGTCTCCAGGTCGCGCCCGGTGTAGCCGACGACGGTCGGCCGGCCGGTGGTGCCGCTCGAGGCGTGCACGCGGCGCACCTGCTCGCGCGGGACGGCGAACATGCCGAAGGGGTAGTTCTCCCGCAGGTCGGCCTTGCTCGTGGTGGGGAACCGCGCGAGGTCGGCGAGCTCGCGGCAGTCGTCGGGGTGGACGCCGGCCTCGTCGAACGCGCGCCGGTAGTGCGGCACGTTGGCGTAGGCGTGCCGCAGCGACTCCCGCAGCCGCTCGAGCTGCACCGCCCGCAGCTCGTCGACGCCCATGCGCTCGGCCGGGTCGAGGGTGGCGGGGTCGGGGGCCTCGCCCAGCCGCCGCAGATCGCCGGTCGCCGTCGTCATGCCTGCCTCCTCGTCGGCCTAGCACCGATCGCGCCGCTTGTGTCGTGCAGCACGCTGCGGCACACTATTACCGACCGCACGGTCAGTAAATAGCTCGAGGGGAGACCCGATGTCCGCGCCGACGCTCGACCGGCCCGCGGTGGACGAGACCGCCCTGCAGGCCCAGTTCGACGCCACGATCGCGGCCGACCACCGCGTCGAGCCGCGCGACTGGATGCCCGAGGGCTACCGGAAGACGCTGGTGCGCCAGATCGCCCAGCACGCGCACTCGGAGATCATCGGGATGCAGCCCGAGGGCGACTGGCTGCTGGCCGCCCCGAGCCTGCGCCGCAAGGCGGTGCTGCTGGCCAAGGTCCAGGACGAGGCCGGCCACGGGCTGTACCTGTACTCCGCGGCCGAGACGCTGGGCGCCGACCGGGCCGACCTCACCGACAAGCTCATCGAGGGCCGGCAGAAGTACAGCTCGATCTTCAACTACCCGACGCTCACCTACGCCGACGTCGGCGTCATCGGCTGGCTGGTCGACGGCGCGGCCATCTGCAACCAGGTGCCGCTGTGCCGCTCCTCCTACGGGCCCTACGCCCGGGCGATGATCCGCGTCTGCAAGGAGGAGTCGTTCCACCAGCGGCAGGGCTACGAGCTGCTGATGACGATGATGCGCGGCACCCCCGAGCAGCGGGCCATGGTGCAGGACGCCGTCGACCGCTGGTGGTGGCCCTCGCTGATGATGTTCGGCCCGCCCGACGACGACAGCCCCAACTCGGCGCAGTCGATGGCGTGGGGCATCAAGCGGCACAGCAACGACGAGCTGCGGCAGCGCTACGTAGACATGTCGGTGCCGCAGGCGCAGGTGCTCGGCGTGACGCTGCCCGACCCCGACCTGCGGTGGGACGAGGAGTCGGGGCACTGGCGCTCCGGCCCCATCGACTGGGCGGAGTTCAAGCGGGTGATCTCCGGGGAGGGCCCGTGCAACGCCGAGCGGATCGCCCGCCGCCGCGCGGCCCGCGACGACAACGCCTGGGTGACCGAGGCCGCGACGGCCTACGCCGCGAAGCACGCCGAGGGGCACGCGGGGGCCGTCGCGTGAGCACCGACGTCACCGCCGAGGGCGGGCACGGCGCCGTCCCCACCGGACCCGAGGTGCCGGTCGAGCCGCGCCCGCGCGCGGTGAGGCGGGACTGGCCGCTGTACGAGGTGTTCGTGCGCGGCAAGCGCGGCTTGAACCACGTGCACGTCGGCTCGCTGCACGCGCCCGACGACGAGATGGCCGTGCACGCGGCCCGCGACCTCTACACGCGGCGCAACGAGGGCGTGAGCATCTGGGTGGTGAAGGCGGCCGACATCACCGCGTCGAGCCCCGACGAGAAGGACCCGATGTTCGCCCCGAGCGGCGACAAGGTCTACCGCCACCCGACGTTCTACGAGATCCCGGAGAACGTCCCCCACATGTGAGCGGGCCCTGTTGGCCTTTGTAGCGCTATTGGCCCCAGGGAGGGCAGGCATGCACGAGGAGACCGTCTACGACGCGCTGACCAACGCGCACGACGACGCCGGGCACTGGGCGTTCGGCACCGGCTTCGACGAGCCGCTGGCCGGCGTCGACACCACCGTCCCCGACGGCGTCGACCCCGCCGACCTCGGCGTCTACTGCCTGATGCTCGGCGACGACGCCCTCGTGCTCGCGCAGCGGCTCACGCAGTGGATGACCAACGCGCCGGAGCTCGAGGAGGAGGTCGCCCTCGGCAACACCGGCCTGGACCTGCTCGGCCAGGCCCGGCTGCTGCTGGCCCGCGCGGGCTCGGCCGGCGTCCTCGGCCGCTCACGGTCGCTGGCGACGGCGTCGATCCCCGACGAGGACGCGCTCGCCTACTTCCGCGACGCCGACGAGTTCCGCAACACCGGCCTGGTGGCGGCCGAGAACGGCGACTTCGCGCGGACGATGGTGCGGCTGCTGGTCGCGTCCACCGTGCGGCTGGCCGTGTTCGCCCGGCTGCGGGAGTCCCGCGACCCGGTGCTCGCGGCCATCGCCGCCAAGGGCGTGCACGAGCTGGCCTACCACCGCGACCACGCCGCCCGCTGGGTGCTGCGCCTGGGCGACGGCACGCCCGAGTCGCACCGCCGCGCGCAGGACGGCGTCGCCGCGGTCTGGCCGCTGATGGCCGACCTGTTCACCGCCACCGACGTCGAGGCCCGGCTGGTCGCCGCGGGCGTCGCCGTCGACCCGGCCGCCGTCCGCGACGAGGTGCGCGAGGTGCTCACCACCGTGCTGGAGCGGGCCACCCTGACCGTGCCGCCGTGGCCGGACGACGTCGCCCCGCGCGGCCGGGAGGGGCGGCACGGCGAGGAGCTGACGGCGCTGCTCGCGACGCTCCAGGGCCTGGCGCGCCAGCACCCGGCGGCGACCTGGTGAGCGCCGTGATCGCCGACCCGCGCGCCGTCGCGGAGACCGTCACCGACCCCGAGCTGCCGGCGCTGACGCTCGCCGACCTGGGCGTGCTCCGCGACGTCCGGGTGCACGACGGCACCGTCGTCGTCGACATCACCCCCACCTACTCCGGCTGCCCGGCGATGGGCGTCATGCGCGCCGACCTGCTGCACGCGCTGCACTCGGCCGGGTTCGACGACGTCGAGGTGCGCACCGTCCTGTCGCCGGCCTGGTCCACCGACTGGATCAGCGACGACGGCCGCCGCAAGCTCGCCGAGGCCGGCATCGCCCCGCCGGGCCCCGCCCCCGAGCGCACCGCCGGGCCCGTGCCGCTGCAGCTCGGGCCTCCCCGCCGGACGGCGTCCTGCCCGCTGTGCGGGTCGGCCGACACCGAGCAGATCAGCGAGTTCGGGGCGACGGCGTGCAAGGCGCTGCGCCAGTGCCGCAGCTGCCGGGAGCCGTTCGAGCACGTGAAGGAGATCTGATGAGCGCGCCCCCGCGCCGCCGGCCGCAGTTCCACCCGCTGACCGTCGCCGGCGTCGAGCGGCTCACCGACGACGCCGTCGCCGTCACCTTCGACGTGCCCACCGAGCTGGCCGAGGACTACGCCTTCCGGCCCGGGCAGGCGCTGACGCTCCGGCGGGTGGACGGCGACCGCGACGAGCGCCGCTCTTACTCCATCTGCGCGCCGGTGGGCGCCGCGCCGCGGGTCGGCGTCCGCGAGGTGCCCGGCGGCTTCTTCTCCTCCTGGCTGGTGCACGAGGTGCGCCCGGGCGACGCCATCGAGGTGCTGCCGCCGTCGGGGACCTTCACCGCCGACCTGTCGACGCCGGCCGACCACGTCTTCGTCGTCGCCGGCTCCGGCATCACGCCCGCGCTGTCGCTGGCGAGCACGGTGCTGCGCGACGGCGAGTCGACCGTCACCGTCTTCTACGGCAACCGCCGCACCAACACCGTCATGTTCGCCGACGAGCTCGCCGACCTGAAGGACGCCCACGGCCCCCGGCTGCAACTGGTGCACGTGCTCTCCCGCGAGCCGCGCGACGCCGAGCTGACCAGCGGCCGGCTCGACGGCGACCGGCTGCGCAGCCTGGTGTCGAACCTGGTCGAGGTGGAGCGGGTGGACCACTGGTGGCTGTGCGGGCCGCACGGGATGGTCACCGACGCCCGCGCGCTGCTGGCCGAGCTCGGCGTCCCGGCCGAGCGGGTGCACCAGGAGCTGTTCTTCGTCGACGACGTCCCGCCGGAGCCGGTGCGCGGCGACGACCGGACGGTCGAGGGGCCGAGCAGCCAGGTGACCGTCGTCCTCGACGGGCGGTCCACCACGCTGGCGCTGCCGCGGGGGGAGACCGTGCTCGACTCCGCCCAGCGGGTGCGCTCGGACCTGCCGTTCGCCTGCAAGGGCGGCGTGTGCGGCACCTGCCGCGCGCGGGTCACCGACGGCGAGGTGGAGATGCGGCGCAACTACGCGCTGGAGCCGCGCGAGGTCGAGGCCGGGTACGTGCTCACGTGCCAGACGCTGCCGCGTTCCGACGCCGTCACCGTCGACTTCGACGCCTGAGGCCGTGCGGCCGCCCGCCGTCGGCGACGTCGCCGTGCTCGACGTCGTCGTCACCGGGGCGATGACGGTCGACTTCGACCGGCTGGGCCCGGTGCACCCCGTCTACGCCACGTACTCCATGGCGAAGCACTTCGAGGAGGCCGGCCGGGTGCTCCTGCTGCGTCACCTGGAACCGGGCGAGGCGGCGGTCGGCACGGCGGTGTCGGTGGAGCACCTGGCGCCGGCCTGGCCCGGCGACCGGGTGCGGGTGACCGCCACGTGCACCGCGGTGGAGGGCAACCGGGTCACCTGCGCCTGCCGGGCGGAGGACGCGGCGGGCCGGGAGCTCGGCCGCGGCACCACCGGGCAGGCGGTGCTGGCCGAGGAGGTCCTCGCCGCCCGCCTCACCCGGCCGCCGGGCTAGCGGTCGCCGCGCACCACGTGGACGGCGGCCTCCTCGGCGGAGGCCGCGCCGCCGTCGATGCCGAGGTCGTCGGCCAGGAGCTCGTCCTCGCCGTCGACCACGCCGTCGTCGTCGAGGTCGGCCAGCCGGCCGGCGCGGGCGTCGCCCACCTCGTCGTCGCGCAGCTCGCCGTCGCCGCCGGCGAGGTCGCCGAGCTCGTCCCCGTCGTCGTCCCCGGAGCCGTCGGGCAGCTCGCGGGCGAGCCGGCCGTCGAGGCCCTCGCCGGAGGCCTCCTCGCGGTCGGTGGTGCCCCACTCCTGCACGCCCCAGGGCCGCTCGGGCGGGGACCAGCCGGTGTCGAGCGGGTCGTCGCCGTCCTCCAGCGTGTCCTCCCGCTCGAGCAGACCGGTGGCCTCCTCGGGGTCGGTGCCGTCGGTGCCGTAGCTCTCGCGGTCCACGCCTGTCTCCTCGGGGTGCGGTCGGGACGGACGGCGCTGTCCGGGGCGCCCACCCTGCCACGCGCGGTGCCGCCCACGGGAGGCCCGTCGCACTCACCCGACCTCGCCGCGCGGTGTCCGACCTCGCGCTGCGGGGCGAGGTCGGGCACCACGGCGCGAGGCCGGGTGAGGGCGGTGTGACGGAGCGAGCAGCCCCGCATGCGGCACCGACCGCGCCCGCGGCCGGACACTGGAGGCGAGCCCACCTCCCAGGAGACCCCGTGGACACGTCGCTGACCGAACTGCACGAGCACTACGCCCGGCGGGTCGAAGCCGCCGTCGCCGAGGACCGGATGGACCTCGTGCGGGAGCTGTACGAGGACTACTTCGACGAGGCGCTGCGCCGCCTGCTGGCGACGACCGCCACCGCCTGAACCGCCGCCTGACCCGGCGGCGGCGGGCCGCCTGAGCCGCCGGCCTCAGCGCGGCGCCGCGCCCTCCAGCACCCGGTGCGGATCGGCGTCGGCGGCCAGTGCGGCGAGCCGATCCCGGACGGCGGGCGTCGGCGTCCGGGCCAGCACGTCGGGCACCGCGGCGAAGCCGTGCGCGGGCTCCCGGCCGCCCAGGTCGGCGCCGAACGCGGCCGCGACGTCGTCGGTGCAGGCGCGGGTGGCCGCGCGGTCCTCGCTGCCGGCGCCGCCGGTCACGAGCACCGCCAGCCGCGCGTCGCGGTGGCAGACCGCGCTCGGCCGCTCGGGCACCCACCCGAGCGCACCGCCGAGTAGCCGCAGCTCCACCGTGCGGGGGCGGCTGCCGCGCACCGCCCGCAGCACGGCGCCGGCGCCGTCGTCGGGCAGCCGGTCGGCCAGCAGCGAGGAGCCCGGGTCCGTCACCTGCTGCGGCGTGGCCAGCCCGGCCGGGCCGCGCGGCGCGATCTCGGAGTCCAGCGGCCGGCCGCCGGCGGCCAGCGGGCCGAGCAGCCCGTCGAGCACGGCGACGCCGTCCTCCGGGTCCCCCGCCCAGGCGAAGCGCACGGCCACGCCGCCCTCCCCCTGCCGCGGCCGGGACAGCACCAGCGAGGTGCCGGCCTGCGCGGGCAGCGTCGCGGTCCAGGCGCGCCAGGCGTCGAGCACCCGCGCGGCGTCCCCGGGCGCCCAGCGCAGCTGCCCGCCGTAGCGCGGCCCCGCGGCGAGCAGGTCCAGCTCGACGGCGGTGACCACGCCCAGCGCCGCACCGCCGCCGCGCAGGCCCCAGAACAGCTCCGGCTCGTCGTCCGGCGTCACCCGGCGCAGCGCGCCGTCGCCGGTGACCACCTCGACGGCGCGGACGCGGTCGGCGGCCAGCCCGTACGTGCGCGCGAGCGGGCCGACGCCGCCGCCGGTGACCGTGTCCGCCACCCGCTCGGAGGCCGAGCCACCGGTCAGCGGCGTGAGGCCGTGCCGGCCGGCCACACCGGCGAGCTCGCGCCAGCTCACCCCCGCCCCCACCCGGGCCCAGCCGGCCGGGGAGACGGTGACCTGCGCGAGCCGGTCGGGATCGACGGTCAGCCGCCGCGCCGGCCCGCCGGGACGGCCGGGCCTCCCGGCTGCGCCCGGCCCGCCGGACCGGCCCGGCCCCCGGACGGCGAGCGCCACCCCGTGCCGGCCGGCCAGCCGCACGGCGGCGACGACGTCGGACACCTCGGCGACCTGGACCATCGCGCCGGCGGCGCCGGCCCCCTCGGTCAGCCGGGCGCCGTGCGACAGGCGGGAGCGCAGCGTCGCGGTCAGGTCGGGCGGCAGGGCGGGCGGGGCGGCGGTCGCGGACGTCACTGTCTCTCCAGGGTGCAGGGGTGCGGTGCGGGGAGAGCGTCGGCCGCCGTCCTTGGTGTGTCCTTGGTGCGCGCTTGGGTGCCTGCTCACGGGCGCGGACCCGGAGGTCACGGAACGGACGAGGGACGCAGCGGAGGGCACCACGCGCGGGTTCCGGAACCTAGGCTGCGCCGCGATGTCCGCGACCTCGTTCCGCGTGCTCGGCCCCGTGGAGGTCCGGCGCGACGGCTCCCTCCTCGCCCCCCAGTCCCCCAAGCACCGGGCGGTGCTCGCCGCGCTGCTCCTCGACCCCGGCCGCACGGTGCCGGTCGACCTGCTCGTCGACCGGGTGTGGAGCGGCAACCCGCCCGCCGCGGTGTCGGCGACGCTGCAGTCGATCGTGTCCCGGCTGCGCCGCGAGCTCGAGCCCGACGTGACCGGCGGCCGCTGGACGGTGCTGGTCACCCGGGAGCCCGGCTACCGGCTGGAGGTGGCGCCGGAGGACGTCGACGCCGTCCGGTTCGTGCAGCTCCTGCGCACCGCCCGCGACCTCGCCGCCCGCGACGAGCCGGCGGCCGCCCGCGAGGCGGTCACCGAGGGCCTGGCGCTGTGGCGGGGCCCGGCCTACGCCGACGTGTCGGCGACGTTCGCCGCCGAGGAGTCCGAGCGGCTGGAGCAGCTGCGGCTGGCCGCCCGCGAGCTCGCCGCCGAGCTGGACCTGCGGCTGGGCCGGCACGCCGAGATCGTCGACGACGTCCGGGAGCTGCTGCGCGCCGAGCCGCTGCGCGAGGGCCTGCGCGGCTCGCTGATGCTCGCGCTGTACCGCTGCGGCCGGCAGGCGGAGGCCCTGGAGGTCTATGAGGAGGGGCGGCGGCTGCTCGCCGACGGCCTCGGCGTCGACCCCGGCCGGCCGCTGCAGTCGCTCTACGCGCAGATCCTCCGGCAGGACCCGGCGCTGGCCGGGTCGGGCACGGTCCGGCCGGCGCCCGCCGCGGCCCCGGAGCCCGCACCGGCCCCCGAGCGGCCCGCCGCCCGCCCGCTGCCGCCGCTGCCGGTCCCGCTGACGGCGTTCGTCGGCCGGGAGCGCGAGCTCGCGCAGCTCGGCGCCGCGCTGGCCGGCCCGCGGCTGGTCACGCTCGTCGGACCCGGTGGCAGCGGCAAGACGCGGCTGGCGCTGGAGGCCGCCCGCCGCCGCCCGGCCGGGGCGCCGCCGGCGGTGCTGGTGGAGCTGGCCGGCGTCACCGACCCCGACCTGGTGGCCGCGCAGGTGGCCGGCGTCCTCGGCGTCACCCTCGCCGGCGGCGACCCGCTCGGCGCGGTCGCCACCGCGCTGCAGGACCGGCCGCTGCTGCTGGTCCTCGACAACTGCGAGCACGTGGTGGAGGCGGCGGCGACCGCCTGCGCGGAGCTGCTGCCGCGCTGCCCCGAGCTGCGGGTGCTGGCCACCTCGCGGGAGCCGCTGGGCCTGCCCGGCGAGGCGGTGCTGCCCTGCGGGCCCATGCCGGCCGGCGCCCCGGGGAGCGACGCCGAGCAGCTGTTCCTCGACCGCGCCCGGCTGGTCGCCCCGCACCTGGCCGACCCGTCGGAGGACGACCTGCGGCAGGTCCGCGAGCTGGTGGCCGCCCTGGACGGGCTGCCGCTGGCCGTCGAGCTGGCCGCCGCCTGCCTGACCACGCTGCCGCTGGCGGAGGTGGCCGGCCGGGTCGACGACCGGTTCGCGCTGCTGTCCGGCGGCTGGCGCACCGCCGTGCCGCACCAGCGCACGCTCGCGGCCACCGTGCAGTGGAGCGTCGACCTGCTCTCCCCGCCCGAGCTCGCCGTCTACCGCGCCGTCGCCGTGCTGCCGGGCACGTTCGGGCCCGACCTGGTCGAGGCCGTGGCCGGTCCCGAGGTCGACGGCGGCGCGCTGGAGCTGCTGCGGGTGCTGGTGGCCAAGTCGCTGGTGGAGCTCGACCACGGCGCCGGGCGCTACCGGATGCTCGAGACGCTGCGCCAGTACGCCGAGCAGGGCCTCGACGACGCCTCCGGCCGGCGGCTGCGCGACCGGCTCACCCGCTTCGCCGTCGACCTGACCGAGCGGCTCGAGCCCACGCTGCGCCGTCCCGAGTGGACCGCCAGCGCCCGCCGGCTCGACGCCGAGCAGCCCGCCCTGCGCGCCGCGCTCGGGCACGCGCTGGCCACCGGGCAGGGCGAGGCCGCGCTGCGGATCGGGTCGGCGCTGTCGTGGTGGTGGTACCGCCGCGGGCACGTGGCCGAGGGCCGCCGCTGGCTGGCCGCCGCCCTGGACGCGACCCCGGGCGCGCCGGCGTCCGTGCGCAGCGGCGCGCTGCTCGGCGACGCGCTGCTGGCCTACCTGTCCGGGGACGTCGCCTCGATCTGGGCGCGCACCAACGAGATCGTCGACGTCGCCGACGACGGGTCCGACGGCGTGCTGGCCCTCGCGCTGGTGCTGCGCGGCTTCGTGCGGGCCCTGCTCGGCCAGGCCGACCCCGACGGGCAGACGCCCAAGGACATCGCCCGCGGCCTCGAGCTCGCGCAGGCGTCGGGCATCGAGTGGGTGCAGGCCGAGATCGCGATGACGCTCGGCCAGTTCTCCCGCGTGGCCGGGGACGTCCCGGGCGCGCTGGAGCACCTCGGCCGGGCCGAGCAGCTCGCGCTGGGGCTGGGTCACTCGTGGGCGCACTCGTCGGTGCTGTGGATCCGGGCGAAGGTGCTCACGGACGCCGGCCGCGCGGACGAGGCGCTGGCCGACCTGTGGCGGATGGTCGACCTGACCCACCGCGAGGGCGACGCCACCGGCACCCTGGCGGGGCTGCTCGCCGCGGTCGGCGCGGCCACGGCGTCCGGCGACGCGTGGGCCGGCGGGGTGCTGCTCGGCGCGGTGCAGGCCAACGCCCGGCTGGTCGGCTACGACCCGCTGCGGATGGACCCGATGGACGGGCAGCGCTACGTGGCCGCCACCCAGGCGGCGCTGCCGGCCGACGACCTGGTGGCCGCGCAGGCCGAGGGCGCGGCGCTGGACGCGGGCGGTGCGGTGGCGCTGGTCGGCCGGCTGGCGGGCGCGACCGTCTGAGTCACGGGCGCAGCCCGGCGTAGAGCCGGGCGAGGTCGGGCAGCTGGTGGTGGGCGTTGAGGCCGCTGGGGTTGGGCAGCACCCAGGTCTGCGCCCCCGCCAGCGACTCCTCCTGCCGGCCCCACCCGGCGCGCGGGCGGCCGGTGGCCAGCCGCCAGGCGGTGACGCCGAGGACCGCCAGCACCCGCGGCCGGTACTCCGCCACCAGGGCGGTGAGCGACCGCAGCCCGTCGCGCAGCTCCTCGGGCGTGAGCTCGGCGGCGGTGCGGGTGGGCCGGTCGGCGAGGTTGGTGACGCCGAGGCCGTACCGCGGCAGCTCGCCGTCCTCCTCCGGCGCCAGCCGCCGCGGCGTGAGCCCGGCCAGGTGCAGCGCCGGCCAGAACCGGTTGCCCGGCCGGGCGAAGTGGTGGCCCCGCTCGGCCGACAGCAGCGACGGGTTGATCCCGCAGAACAGGACGTCGAGGCCGGGGGCGACGACGTCGCGCAGCGGCTTGGCCCGCGCTCCGGTCCCCATGCCCGGGGAGTCTCCCCGCGCGGGCGCCTGCGAGCATCGCCCGGTGCGGGGACGGGGGGATGCGGCGCTGCCGCGCGAGGTGGGCGTGCTGGCCGTCGTCGCGTTCGTCGTGGCGCTGGGGTTCGGCATCGTCGCCCCGGCGATCCCGCTGTTCACCCGCGCCTTCGGCGTGGGGACGACGGCCGTCGGGCTCGCGGTGAGCGCCTTCGCCTTCTTCCGCTTCGTCTCGGCGTTCGGCGGCGGGTCGCTGGTCGAGCGGCTCGGCGAGCGGGTGGTGCTGGCGTCCGGCCTGGCGATCGTCGCGCTGACCACCGGCGCGGCGGGCCTGGCGACGTCGTTCCCGGTGTTCCTCGTGCTGCGCGCCGCGGGCGGGGTGGGCAGCGCGATGTTCACCGTCGCGGCGCTGGCGCTGCTGCTGCGGGTGGCGCCGCCGACCCACCGCGGCCGCGCCGCCGCCACCTACCAGGGCGGCTTCATCCTCGGCGGCATCGCGGGGCCGGCGGCCGGCGGGCTGCTCACCGAGGTGTCGCCGCGGCTGCCGTTCTTCCTCTACGCGGCGGCCCTGCTGGTGGCCGGCGCCGTCGCGCTCGTCCTGCTCCGCGCCCCGGCCGGCGCGCCCGCCCCGGCTCCCGATCCGACCGCGCCGGACGCCCTGCCGCTGCGCGCGGCGCTGCGCTCGCGGGCCTACGTGGCGGCGCTGGTCGCCAACCTCGGCGTCGGCTGGGTGCTGTTCGGGGTGCGCAACTCGCTGGTGCCGCTGTACGTGACCGAGGAGCTGGGCCGCGGCGCCGCCTGGGCCGGGGCGGGCCTGCTGGCGGGCTCGGCGGCACAGGCGCTGGCGCTGCTGCGCTCGGGCCGGCTGGCCGACACCTGGGGACGGCGGCCGGCGCTCCTGCTCGGGTCGGCCACCGGCACCGCGGCGCTGGCGCTGCTCGTGCTGCCCCCGCAGACCGGCGTCTTCCTGCTCTCGATGGCCACCTATGGCCTGGCCGCGGCGCTGCTGGCCAGCGTGCCGGCGGCGCTGGTGGGCGACGTGAGCCCCGCCCGCGGCGGCCGGGTGGTGGCGGTGTTCCAGATGTCGGCCGACCTGGGCGCCGTCGCCGGGCCGCTGGTGGCCGGCTGGCTGACCGACGTCGCCTCCTACCAGGTGGCGTTCGGGGTCAGCACCGCGGTGGTGGCCGCCGGACTCGTGGCGGCCCTGGCCCTCCCGCGGCGCTGACCCCGGACGGGGTCCCGGCCGACCCGGGTCAGCGCAGCCGCAGCACCTCCTGCGCCCGGGCCGCCATGCCGGCCTCGCCGAGGGCGTTGGGGTGCACGATCACCGCGTTGGTGCCCTGCAGCACCGGCTCCACCCAGCGCACGCCCAGCGGCGCGCACGCGTCCCGGCCCTCGGAGACCTGCGCGAGGTCGACGAAGGTCACGCCGGTCTCCCGCGCCGCGCGCGCGACGGCGTCGTTGAGGGTCGCCTGCAGCGAGCGCAGGTAGGGGACGTCGCCGGTGGCCACCTGCATGCGGTCGAAGCAGCCGCCGGACGCCGGGAGGATCCACGGGTAGCCGAGGATCGCCACCCGCGCCCGCGGGGCCGCCTCGCGCACCGCGCTCAGCGCCCGCACCAGCGCCGGGTAGGTGGTGGTGCGCACCGTGTCCTCGAAGGAGCTGCCGTAGGTGTCGCGGCAGGGGCTGCCCTGGCCGAGCGTGAGCAGGCCGGCGGCGGAGCAGCGCAGGATCGACTGGATGAACACGCCGCTGTCGTTGCCGCCGATGGTCATGGTGACCAGGTCGGTCTCCGCCGACAGCGCCTCCAGCTGCGGCGGCACGCCCGGGTGCTGCGCCTCGAAGTAGTCGTTCGTGTCGGCGCCGCCGCAGGTGACGTCGGTCAGCCGGGCGCCGATCGCCTGCGCCAGCACGTGCGGGTAGTTGCGGGTCGACCGCAGGCACTGCGGCGCGGCGGTGGGGTCCGGCGGCAGGACCCCGGACGCCGCGCTGTAGGAGTCCCCGAGGGCGACGTAGTCCAGGGGCTCGCGCGGCGGCGGGGCGGCCGCCGCGGGCGGGACCAGGAGGACGACGCCGGCGAGGGCGGCGAACAGGACGGCGATCAGGCGGCGCAAGCGGACCACTCCATCGGGGCCGAGGGACGACGACGCCGTGCTCAACGACGGCGACCCGATCGGGTGACGGCGCTCACCTCCCGACCGCGTCGAGACCGGCGGTGTCGACCCCGGTGTCGACACCGGCGGCGGCCAGCACCTCGCGCGCCCGGACGTCGAGCCGCTCCTGCGTCAGCCCGGGCTCCCGCAGCTCCGCGTACGCCGCGGCGAGCACCGCGTTCGGCACGGTGAACTCCAGCGCGATGCCGTCGGGGTCGCGCAGGTTGAGGTGCCAGCCGAAGGGCATCTCCCGGATCGGCGTGTACGTCGCGCCCATGGCCGCCAGCTGCGCCTCCCGGGCCCGCAGCTCCGCCAGGGAGCCGCAGGCGAGGCCGACGTGGTCGAGGCCGGTGCGCCGCTCGTCGAAGCGGCCGCCCGCACCCCCGTTGAGGGCCAGCGACAGCGTGAACCCGCTGGCCGGGTGGACGAGCACCCGCACGGTCCCGAAGTCGGCCAGCCGGAGCAGGCCGAGCAGCTCGCCGTAGAAGCGCTGGCTCGCGTCGAGGTCGGTCACCGTGAGGGTCAGGTGGTCGACGGCGGGGGCGGTCACCGGGCGCCCCGCGGCGGCCGCGGCAGCGGGTACAGCGGCGCCCCGAACAGGCGCGCGAGACACCTCAGCTGCAGCGTGAGCGGCGATAGGGTCCGGCCCGGTGTCGTGGTCATGGCGTCCTCCCGAGGGTCTCCTGCCGGACGAGCGTGCGGCCGGCGGGCGAGCGGTCGCGTCGGGGAGAACCCCCGACCTCGTGGGCCGCGCGGCGGAGGTCGGCCGCCTCGACCGGCTCCTGGACGGCGCCCGCTCGGGCCGCGCCGGGCTGCTCGTGGTCGAGGGCGGGCCCGGCGTCGGCAAGACCGCCCTGCTGCGCTCCGCGACCGCCCGAGCGACGGGCTTCGGCCGGGTCTCCGCCCGCGGCATCGAGTCCGACGCGGCGCTGCCGCACGCCGTCCTCGGCGAGCTGCTGACGCCGCTGCGGCCGCTGCTCGGGGAGGTCCCGGCCGGCCAGGCGGCCGCGCTGGCCGCCGCCCTCGGCTGGGGCCCGGCCGGCGTCCCGGGCGACCGGCACCTCGTCGCCGCGGGCACCCTGTCTCTGCTCGCCGCGGCCGCCGCGGAGGCCCCGCTGCTGGTGACCGTCGACGACCTCCAGTGGGCCGATCCGCAGTCGGCCGGGGCCGTCCTGTTCGCCGCGCGCCGGATGCACGCCGACCGGGTCGCCGTCGTCGTCACCCGGCGCCCCGGGCCGGAGCCCGTCGCCGGCGACGACGTCCTGCGCCTGGCCGACCTCGGCCCCGACGCCGTCCCGGACCTGCTGGCCGACACCGTCGCCGGGCCGGTCGCCCGCCGGCTCGCCGCCCGGCTCGGCGGCAACCCGCTCGCGCTCCGGGAGGTGGCCGCGGCGCTGTCCCCGGCACAGCGGTCCGGTGCGGAGCCGCTGCCCGCCGAGCTGCCGGCCGGCCCGGGGCTCTCCGGCGCGTTCGGGCCCGAGCTGGCCGCACTGCCCGCGGGCGCGCGGCAGGCGGTGCTGTTGGTGGCCGCCTCCCAGGACGGCCGCGCCGCCACGGTGGCCGCCGCCCTGGCCCGGGCGGGGCTGGACGCCGACGCGGCCCTCGACGAGGCCGAGCGGCGCGGCGTCCTCGTGCGGTCCGGCGGGGTGCTCGACCTGCGGCACCCGCTGCTGCGCGGCCTCGCGTGGGGCCGGGCCTCCCCGGCGGAGCGGCGCCGCGCGCACCGGCTGCTCGCCGAGGCCACTCCCGACGGCGACGAGGTCGCCCGCACCTGGCACCGGGCGCTGGCCACCACCGGCCCCGACGAGGCCCTGGCCGGCGAGCTCGCGGCCGTGGCCGGCCGGGCGCGGGAGCGCCGCGGCTTCGCCGCCTCCTCGGCCGCCCTGGAGCGGGCCGCCGCGCTCACCGGCGACGCCGCCCGCGCCGCCGCGCTGCTCGCCGGGGCCGTCCGGGACGCGGCGCTCGGCGGGGACGCGGCGCGCGCCCGCTCCCTGGGGGACGCCGTCCTGCGGGGCCCGGCCGCCCCGGCCGTCCGCGGCGAGGTGCTGGCCGTGCTCGGCCGGGTCGAGCAGGACACCGGCTCGGTGCCCGCCGCCCGCGACCTGCTCGAGGCCGCGGCCGGGCTCGCGGAGGGCCGCACCGCGATCTGGGCGCTCACCGACCTCGCCGTCGTCGGGCACCGGCTGGGTGACGTCGCCGGCATCCGGGCGGCGGCCCGGCGCGCGGCCGCCGTCGCGGACGACGCCGACCCGCTGCAGCGCGCGCTCGCCGCGTGGGTCGCCGGGCTCGCCGCGGTGTCCGGAGGGGACCCCGACGCCGGCCGGGCGCTGCTGCAGCGGTCGGTGCGCACGATGGAGGAGACGGCGGGGCTGCGCGCGGAGGCCCGGCTGCTCCCCCTGCTGGTGCTGGCCGTCGGGTGGGTCGCCGACCCCCTGACCCTCGTGCCGGTGGTCGAGCGGCGGGTGCGCGAGGCGCGGGCCGCCGGGGCGCTCGGGGTCCTGGTCGCGGTGCTGGCGATGACCGCGCACGGCCGGGTGCAGCTGCTCGGCGACCACGCGGGCGCCTTCGCCGACGCCGGGGAGTCCGTCGAGCTCGCCGAACAGCTGGGGTACGTCGCGGACGCCGCGCCGGCGCACGAGCTGCTCGCCTGGGAGTACGCCGCCCGCGGACGGCACGACGACGCCGAGCGGCACCTCGGGCGGGCCCGCGAGCTCGTCGTCCGGGCCGGGACGGCCGGCGTCGCCGCGCACCTCGCCCTGTCCGCCGCCGCCTGCGCGCTGTGCCGCGGGGACCTCGTCACGACGGCGCGGCTGCTGGAGGAGCGGCTGGCCGCCGACGGCGGCAGCGGCGCGCTCGGCGAACCGCTCGGGGTGGCGCCGCTGCTGGTGGAGGCGTGGACGGGGCTCGGGCGGCGGGCCGAGGCCGCCGGGCTCGCCGCCGACTACGCCGCCGTGTCGCGCTCCCCCTCCCCGGCCACCGCGGCGCTCGTGACCCGCTGCCGCGCCCTGACCTGCCCCGACGACGACGCGGCGGTCACCCTGTTCCGGGACGCGCTGGCCGCGCACGCCGCCGGGCCCGACCGGTTCGAGGAGCCGCACACCCGGCTGCTGCTCGGCGAGCGGCTGCGCCGGGCCGGCCGCCGGGTGGCCGCCCGCGAGGAGCTCGCCGCGGCCGCCGACGCGTTCGCGGCGATGGAGCTGACGGCCTGGGCCCGGCGGGCGGAGGAGGAGCTGCGGGCCACCGGGCGGACCGCGCGGCCCCGCCGGCCGCTGCCGGAGGAGCCGCTGACCCCGCAGGAGGTGCGGATCGCCGCGCTGGCGGCCGGCGGCGCCTCCAACCGCGAGATCGCCGCGGAGCTGTTCCTCAGTCCGAAGACCGTGGAGCACCACCTGACCGGCGTCTACCGCAAGCGGGGCCTGCGCTCCCGCGTCCAGCTGGCCCGGCTGTTCCCGCCCGGCTGAGCGCCGGGCCGGAGGGTGCCCGGGGGGACGGTCAGCGGGGCGTCCCGCCGAGCCGGCCGGAGAGGCGCTCGACCGCCTCGTCGACCCGGCGCGGCTGCTCGCCCGGAGCCAGGGGCACCGGCGGCGTCAGCACCCACAGGGCGGCGTAGAGGACGATCCCGGCGCCGCCGGCGAGGGTCAGCGCGACGAACAGGACGCGCCACAGCACCGTGTCGACGCCGGTGTAGTCGGCGAGGCCGGCGCTGACGCCGCCGAGCATCGCGCCGGACCGGGCGCGGCGGAGCTCGCGGCGGGGGGTCGGGGGGAGGGCGGTCTGCGGTGTCGATGTCATGTCCCGAGCCTGCCGCCGGGCGCACCGGCGGGGTATCCGGCGATCCCCTGGACCGACCCGGGTCCGCGCGCTCCGGGGATGCCCGGGCGCTCCCCCGACGGGACACTCCGTCCATGGCCGACGCCTCCGGCACCGGCGTCGCGCACGACGCCTCGTCCCCCCACCGGATCCCGCCCCGGGGCTGGCTCCAGGTGCTGCGCCGGTCGCTGCGCCAGGCGTTCGGCGAGCGGCTGATGGTGCAGGTGTCCGCCGTCGCCTTCTTCGCGCTGCTGTCGATCGCGCCGGTGCTGGTGACGGCGCTGTCGATCTACGGCGCCCTCAACTCCCCCGCCTCGGCGCTGCGCCAGCTCTCGGACATGGCCGCGGTGCTGCCCGACGACCTCGAGCCGCTCGTCGCCGACCAGCTCACCACGATCACCACCGCGTCCGGCCAGGTGCTCACCCTCCGCGGGCTCACCGGGCTGGCGGCCGCGCTGTGGACGGCGACGACGGCGGCCACCTACCTGGTCGACGCGCTGACGCTGGCCTACCACGAGCGCGAGACCCGGGGCGTGCTGCGCCGCAGCGGGCTGGGCCTCCTCCTCGTGCTGGGCGGGGCGGTGCTACTGGGTGCGGCCATCGCCGTGCGCGGGCTGGTGGCGTCGGTCCTGTCCGCCGCGCCCCGCGCGGTGCGGGACCTGGAGCCGCTGCTGGTCTGGGCCGGCGTCGCCGCGCTCATGGTGGTGGTGTGCGCGGTGCTCTACCGGGTCGGTCCCGACCGGCGGCAGGCGCGGTGGCGGTGGATCAGCGGGGGTGCGGTGCTGGCGACCGGCCTGTGGGTGGCGACGTCGCTGGCGCTGTTCGCCTACGTGCAGGGCCTCGGCGACTACACCGCGACCTACGGCTCCCTGGCCGGCGTGGCGATCAGCATGGTGTGGCTGTGGCTGAGCGTGTTCCTGGTCGTGCTCGGCGCGGTGGTCAACGCCGAGGCCGAGCGGCAGACCGGGCGGGACTCGACCGTCGGGCCCGACCGGCCGCTGGGCGAGCGGGGCGCCGTCGTCGCCGACAGCGCCCCGCCCTACCCGGAGGACGCCTGAGCGATCAGGAGGAGGCCACCTGCGGGGCCACCTCGGTGCCGAGCAGCTCGATGCCGCGCAGCAGGTCGGCGTGGGCGAGCCGGGGGTTGGTCATCTGGATCGAGACCCGGTCGACGCCGCCGAGCTGGCCGGAGATGCGCACCAGCTTCTCGGCCACGGTGTCCGGGTCACCCATGAAGAAGGCCCCGTTCGGCCCGCTGGTGGCGTCGAACTGGGCACGGGTCGGCGGGGCGAAGCCGCGCTCGCGGGAGACCTTCGTGAACATCTCGTGCCAGCCCGGGTACACGGTGTCGGCGGCGGCCTTCGTGCTGTCGGCGACGAAGCCGAAGACGTGCAGCCCCACTTGCAGCCGCTCGGGCGCGTGGCCGGCCCGCTCGCCGGCCTGGCGGTAGAGGTCGACGAGCGGCGCGAACTGGCGGGGCTCGCCGCCGATGATCGCGACCATCAGCGGCAGGCCGAGCAGCCCGGCGCGGACGAAGGACGTCGGGGTGCCGCCGACGCCGACCCACACCGGCAGCGGGGCCTGCAGCGGGCGCGGGTAGACGCCCTGGCCGGTGAGCGCGGGGCGGTGCCGGCCCGACCAGGTGACCCGCTCGGACTCGCGGATGCGCAGGAGCAGGTCGAGCTTCTCGTCGAACAGCTCGTCGTAGTCGGCCAGCGACAGGCCGAACAGCGGGAACGCCTCGGTGAACGAGCCGCGGCCGACGACGAGGTCGATGCGGCCCCGGCTGATCAGGTCGAGCGTGGCGAACTGCTGGAAGACGCGGACCGGGTCGGCGGCCGAGAGCACGGTGACGGCGCTGCCGAGCCGGATGCGCGAGGTGCGGGCGGCCGCGGCGGCGAGGATGACCGGCGGCGCGGAGTCGTAGTACTCGGGGCGGTGGTGCTCGCCGATGCCGAAGGAGTACAGACCCACCCGGTCGGCGGTCTCGATCTCCTCGAGCAGGTCGGCCATGCGCTCCTCGGGCCCGACGGCCCGCCCGGTGGACGGGTCCGTCACCGCCGCCACGAAGCTGTCGACGCCCAGGTGCACGGCGCTCCTCCTCCGGTCGCGCGGGGCACCCGCCCCGCTGTCGTCAAACGTTCAACCACAGTGAACCAGGGTGGTGTCCCGGACCTTCCCCGGAGACGACGGCGCCCCTCCGGCCGGGGGAGCCGGAGGGGCGCGTCGGGCAGTCGAGAGGCCGCGACGGAGAGGGTCAGAAGCCGGCCTGGCTGACCCCGTACTCGGCCTGCTCAGCGGTGAAGCCCTCGAACTCCAGCTGCTGGACGAGCCCGGACCGCGAGAACGAGGTGAACTCGAGGTACTCGCGCGCCGACTGGGCGGCCTGGTCGTTCCAGTCGACACCCAGGCTGTCGACCGCCCAGGTCGCATCGGCGGTCGAGTAGCCCTCGAACTCCAGCTGCTCGATGAGCCCGGACCGCGAGAACGACGTGAACGCGAGGTAGTCGCTCGCCGACCCCTGCGCGTTCCGCTGCCCCATCGTCAGGTCCGGCACCGGAGCCGGAGCCGGCACAGGTGCAGGTGCAGGTGCCGGTGCAGGTGCAGGTGCGGTCGTGCGGGTTCCGGTGGGGGCCGGCGCCGGGACGGTCGCGGAGGGCGTCGGCACGGTGGTCGGGGCGACGACGTCGGCCTGCGATGCCGGGGCGGAGGGGGTGGTCGGCACGGGCGCCGAGGTCGTCGTCACGGACGCACTGGAGCCGGAGGCCGCCGAGGTGGTGCCGGCGTCCTTCCCCGGGCTGACCGCCGCACCGAGCACGGCCAGCGCCAGCACCCCCGCGGGGATGGCGTAGCGCTTGCGCCGGTACCAGGGAGCGGTCGACGCCGACGGTCCCGTGCCGGTCGGGACGGGCGGCTGCCACGCGCCGGGCGGCCCCGCGGGAGGCGGCGGGAGGGGCGGGGTACCGAACTGCTGCGTCGCCCAGCCGTGCGGCGGCGCGCCGAACTGGTGTGCTCCCCCGGGCTGGTGTGGCGCCCCCGGGTGCTGCGGTGCGCCGAACGACTGCGGCGCAGTGAACGGCGGCGCGCCGAACGGCGGCGGCGGTGCGTGGGGCGGCAGCGGGGGGAAGGCGGCCGTCGGCCGGTCGTCCGCCGTCGGCACAGGTCCCGGCGGGGCGTCCTGTGGAGCGCCGTCGTACTGGGGCCACGCCCCGTCGTGCTGTGTCACCTGAGGACTCCTGCGTCGTCGAGGACCGCCACATCTGCGTTCCCGCCGAGTATCGGAACGCGGGGTGCGTCCTTGACCCCAGTCAGGCGCGGACCCGAGTCCTGCTCCCCGGAGACGACGGCGCCCCTCCGGCCGGGGGAGCCGGAGGGGCGCGTCGGGCAGTGCGGTGGAGCGACGTGCGGTGGAGCGACGTGCGGTCAGGCGGCGTGCGTGCGGGCGTCGTCGTCCGCGCGCGGGCGCGGCACCGCCGGGCGGTCCTGCCGTCCGGCCCGCAGGCCGGCGAGGTGCCAGGAGGTGCAGTCGGGGCAGCTGGCGATCCAGACGTGCCGGGGGTGGCGGTGGCAGACGGCGCGGTCGGCCGCGGGAGCGGCCGGGGTGCTGGTCATGGCGCGTTCTTCCTGTGCCGCCCCGTCGGGCGGCTCGTGACTCGTGGGACGGCTGGTGCAACGCCGTCACCCGTCCGGGGCATCCGGGATGTGCCCGACGACACCGCCACCAGCCGATTCGGCGACACCTGACAAGGTGCGTCTCACCCTTCGTGATCAGCGGTGGGCGACCGGACGGCCGGATGGGCCGATCCTTCCCGCATGTCCGCTCGACTCGTCGCTGCCGGCACCGCCGCCGGCCAGCAGCCGTGGTCCCGGCCGGCTCCCGTCCAGGAGCAGCCCTGGTGGCGCTCGGCCGTCGTCTACCAGGTCTACCTGCGCTCGTTCGCCGACGGCAACGGCGACGGCATCGGAGACGTGGCCGGCCTGCGCGCCCGCCTGCCCTACCTCTCGTGGCTGGGCGTCGACGCGCTGTGGATCAACCCGCACTACCCCTCGGGTGGCGCGGACGGCGGCTACGACGTCGTGGACTACCGGGCGGTCGACCCCGAGTACGGCGACGTGTCCGACGTCGAGGCCCTGGTGGCGGACGCGCGGAAGCTCGGCCTGCGGGTCGTGCTCGACGTCGTGCCCAACCACACCTCCGACCAGCACCCCTGGTTCCAGGCGGCGCTGGCCGACCCGGACTGCCCCGAGGCGTCGCGCTACCACTTCCGGCCGCCGTCGGAGGAGCCGCCGAACAACTGGCGCTCCCTGTTCGGCGGGCCGGCCTGGTCACGCACCCCGGACGGCCGCTGGTACCTGCACCTGTTCGCGCCCGAGCAGCCCGACCTCAACTGGCGCGACCCGGTCGTGGCCGACGACTTCGAGCGGACCCTGCGCTTCTGGCTCGACCGCGGCGTGAGCGGCTTCCGCGTCGACGTCGCCTACGGCCTCCACAAGGACGCCGGGCTGCGCGACAACCCCGGCACCTACTCCCCCACCCTGTTCGGGCACGGCCCCGAGCAGGCCATGACCTGGAACCAGCCCGAGGTCCACGACGTGTGGCGCCGCTGGCGCGCGGTCTGCGACGAGTACCCGGACACCATGCTGGTCGGCGAGGTGTGCCTGGCCGACCTCGACGAGGTCGCCCTGTACTCCCGGCCCGACGAGCTGCACCAGTCGCTGTCGTTCCGGCTGCTCAAGTCCCGGTGGGAGACCACCGCCTTCACCGAGGCGATCGGCAGCGCCCTGGACGCC
The DNA here is from genome assembly GCF_054049995.1 of Geodermatophilus sp. SYSU D01106. Lineage (NCBI taxonomy): Bacteria > Bacillati > Actinomycetota > Actinomycetes > Geodermatophilales > Geodermatophilaceae > Geodermatophilus > Geodermatophilus sp. SYSU D01106. The sequence goes on from NZ_JBJGYM010000007.1 coordinate 207,903, forward strand.
TTCGGCAAGGTCGGCGCCCCGGTGTCGTGGGTGCTCGGCAACCACGACAAGGACCGGATGGTCACCCGCTTCGGCGGCGGCGAGACCGGCCTGGCGCGCGCCCGCGCCGCGGCCCTGCTGCTGCTGTCGCTGCCCGGCTCGGCCTACGTCTACGCCGGCGACGAGCTGGGCCTGCCCCAGGCGCACGTCCCCGACGAGGCCAAGCAGGACCCGATCTTCCACCGCAGCAACGGCGAGCGCGCCGGCCGCGACGGCTGCCGCGTCCCCATGCCGTGGAACGCCACCCCCGGCATCGGCTTCTCCCCCGCCCGCGCGGCGAGGCCGTGGCTGCCGGTGCCGGCCGAGTGGCGGCAGTACGCCGTCTCCCGGCAGACCCGCGACTCCTCCTCGATGCTGCACCTCTACCGCGAGGCGCTCGCGGTCCGCGCCGAGCAGCCGGCGCTGGGCACCGGCGAGGCCACGGTCAGCAGCCGCGGCGACGTGCTCACCGTCCGGTGCACCGGTGAGGGGCGCACGGTCCGCTGCGTGGTCAACATGGGCAGCGAGCCGGTGCTGGTGCGCTCCCGCGGGCGGGTGCTGCTGGAGTCCGGCCCGGGCGTGCACACCTCGGCCCGCTCGGTGGCGCTCCCGCCGGACACGGCCGTCTGGATCGCCGAGGACTGAGCCGAGGACTGAGCCGAGGACCGGCCCGCAGACTGGCGGCGTGACCCCCACGCGCTGCCCCTGCGGATCCGGCCTGCCCTACGCGGACGACTGCGGCCGCCTCCACGACGGGAGCGCGGCCGCGGCCACCGCCGAGCAGCTCATGCGCTCGCGCTACAGCGCCTTCGCCGTCGGCGATCCCGCCTACCTGCTCGCCACCTGGGACCCGGCCACCCGGCCGCGCACGCTCGAACTCGACCCGGGCGTGCGCTGGACCGGCCTGGAGGTGCTCGCCACCACCGGCGGCGGGCTGTTCGACGCCGAGGGCACGGTCACCTTCCGCGCGCACGCGCGCGCCGGTGGGCAGGACACCGTGCAGGCCGAGCACAGCCGCTTCCGCCGGCGGGACGGCCGCTGGGTGTACGTCGACGGCGACCCGGCCTGAGCGGCCCGGGCCCGAGCGCCCCGGCCGGGCGGCCCGGCCGGGGCGGTCACCGCCAGCGGTACTCCAGCTCCGGCCGCCCGGCACCGCCGTAGCGGGGCACCCGGTCGACCAGGCCCGTCTCGGCCAGGTACTCGAGATAGCGGCGGGCGGTGATCCGCGAGGCGCCGATGAGCTCCGCCGTCTCCGCCGCCGACACCCCGGGCGCCCGGCGCACCGCGGCCACCACCGCGTCGAGGGTCTCCCGGCCCATCCCCTTGGGCAGCGGCGCCGACCGCGACGGGCGCACGGCGCCCAGCACCCGGTCGATCTCCGCCTGCCCGGCCGCCTCCCCGCCGGCCCGCAGCTGCGCGCGGTAGGCGGCGTAGGCCTCCAGCCGGTCGCGCAGCGCCGGGTAGGTGAACGGCTTGAGCAGGTACCCGACGACGCCGTGCACCGCCGCCGCCCGCACGGTGGCGAGCTCCCGGGCGGAGGTGACGGCGAGGACGTCGACGTCGGCGCCGGCCGCCCGGATCCGCCGGCACAGCTCCAGGCCCGAGGCGTCGGGCAGGTGCAGGTCGAGCAGCACCAAGTCGACGGCGGTGCGCGACAGGGCGTCGAGCGCGGCGGCGCCGGTGCCCGCGACCGCCACGGCGGTGAACCCCGCGGTGCGCTCGACGTAGGCGCGGTGGGCCTCGGCCGCGACCGGCTCGTCCTCGACCACGAGCACCCGCACCGGCGCCGGCCCGCCCACGGTGCCGGTCGCGCTGCCCGTCACAGGGCCACCTCGGCGGGCACGGCCAGCGGCAGCGAGACGGTGAACTCCGCGCCCGGGCCGGGCCGCACGGTCACCGTGCCGCCGTGCCGGTGCACCGCCTGCCGCACCAGCGCCAGGCCCAGCCCGCGGCCGAGCCCGTCGGGCGCGCCGGCGTCGTCCTTGGTCGAGTAGCCGCGCCGGAAGGCCTCGGCCGCCTCCTCCGCGCTCAGCCCCGGGCCGCTGTCCTCGACCCGGATCTCCAGGCAGTCGCCGTCGACGGCCAGCCCCACGGCCACCTCCCGCGGCGGCTCCCCCGACAGCGCGGCGTCGATGGCGTTGTCCAGCAGGTTGCCCACGATCGTCACCAGGTCGCCGGCGGGCAGCCCGGTGACGCCGACCGCGGTGCCGGGGTCGACCTCGAGCGCCACGCCGCGCTCGGCGGCGGTGGCCGCCTTGCCCAGCAGCAGCGCGGCGAGCACCGGCTCCTCGACGGCGCCGACGACCCGGTCGGTGAGCTCCTGGGCCGAGGCCAGCGAGGCGGTCGCGAACTCGACCGCCTCGGCGCTGCGCCCGAGCTCCACCAGCGACACGGTGGTGTGCAGCCGGTTGGCCGCCTCGTGCGCCTGCGCCCGGAGCGACTCGGCGAAGGCCCGCACGCTGTCGCGCTCGCCGGCCAGCGCCTGCAGCTCGGTGTGGTCGCGCAGGGTCACCACCGAGCCGTCGCCGAGGCCGGGCGTGCGGGTGGGCATCCGGCTGACGAGCAGCACGCGCTCGTCGGTCAGGTGCACCTCGTCGACGCCGCGGCGCGGGTCGGCCAGCGCGGCGGCCAGCTCGCCGGGCAGCCCCAGGTCGGCCACCGGGCGGCCGGCCGGGTCGCCGGCCAGGCCGAGCAGGCGGCGCGCCTCGTCGTTGGCCAGCTCGACCCGGCCCCGCCCGTCGACGAGCAGCAGCCCCTCCCGCACGGCGTGCAGCACCGCCTCGTGGTGCTCGAGCATCCGGGCGAGCGTGGCGGCGTCCAGGCCGCCGGTCTGGCGCCGCAGCCGGCGGGCCACCGCGGCGCTGCCCAGGCCGCCGACGGCGAGGGTCACCGCGGCGGTGCCGAGGATGCCGGGGACGGCGTCGGCGAGGTCGGCGGCCACGACGTCGACGGTGAGCCCGGCCGACACCAGCGCCACGACGTCGCCGTCGGCGTCGAACACCGGGCCGGTGGCCCGGACCGACGGGCCGAGCGTGCCGGTGTAGGTCTCGGTGAACGTCGTGCCGGCCAGCGCCGGCCCGACCGTGCCGAGGAAGGGCCGGCCGATCTCCTGCGGGTCGGGGTGGGTGAACCGCGTGCGGTCCGGCGCCATGACGGTGACGAAGGACAGGCCGGTGTCGGCGCGCACCTGCTCCACGAACGGCTGCAGCACCGCCGTCGGGTCCCCGCCGGTGACGGCGTCGGCCACGAGCGGGGAGTCGGCGAGGCTCTCCACGACGGCCGTGGTGCGCTGCTCGGCCCCGCGCTGCAGCGCCGCGCGGGCGTCGCGCCAGGCGACGAACGCCGCGGCCGCCACCACGGTCAGCAGCACCAGCGCCTGCAGCGCCAGCAGCTGCCGGGCCAGGCTGCCGCCCGTGCGGCGGCGGGGCAGGAGGCGGGGCACGCCCGAGAGTGTCCCGCGCCCGCGGCTGCGACGTGGCTCACGTACGCAATGAACACATGGGTGACGGCGGTCACGGGGTCCGGCCCACTGGTACCCGACCGTCCCGACGTCTCCCCCAGGAGCAGACATGGCAGCTGGCACCGCGGCCGGCGACACCCCGGCGCGCACCAGGCGCGACCGCACCCACTGGCTCTACATCGCCGTCATCGCCGCCGTCGCCCTCGGCATCGCCGTCGGCCTGGTGTTCCCCGAGTTCGCCGTCGGCCTGAAGTGGATCGGGACGGCGTTCGTCGCGCTGATCAAGATGCTGATCGCGCCGGTCATCTTCTGCACGATCGTCCTGGGCATCGGGTCGATCCGGCAGGCGGCGAAGGTGGGCCGGGTCGGCGGGCTGGCGCTCGGCTACTTCCTGCTCATGTCCACGGTGGCGCTGGCCATCGGCCTCGTCGTCGGCAACGTGCTGCACCCGGGCGACGGGCTGGCGCTGTCCGACGAGCTGCGCGGCCGGGGCTCCGAGCTCGCCGAGACCGCCGAGGAGAGCGGCGGCACCACCGACTTCCTGCTCGGCCTGGTCCCCACGACGCTGCTGTCGTCGCTGACCGACGGCTCGGTGCTGCAGGCGCTGCTCGTGGCGCTGCTCGTCGGGTTCGCCATCCAGGCGATGGGCCGCGCCGGCGAGCCGCTCCTGCGGGGCATCGGGCACCTGCAGAAGCTGGTCTTCCGCGTCCTGGCGATGATCATGTGGGTGGCGCCGATCGGTGCGTTCGGCGCGATCGCGGCCGTCGTCGGCGAGACCGGCGTCGACGCGCTGAAGAGCCTCGCGGTGATCATGCTCGGCTTCTACGCCACCTGCGCCGTCTTCGTCTTCGTCGTCCTCGGGCTGCTCCTGCGGCTGGCGGCGAAGGTGAACATCTTCTCGCTGCTCAGGTACCTGGGCCGGGAGTTCCTGCTCATCGTCTCGACGTCGTCGTCGGAGACGGCGCTGCCGCGGCTGATCGCCAAGATGGAGCACGCCGGCGTGAGCAAGCCGGTCGCCGGGATCGTCGTGCCGACCGGCTACTCGTTCAACCTCGACGGCACCGCCATCTACCTGACGATGGCCTCGCTGTTCATCGCCGAGGCGCTGGGCGACCCGCTGTCGGTCGGCGAGCAGGTCGGCCTGCTGGCCTTCATGATCATCGCCTCGAAGGGCGCGGCCGGGGTCACCGGTGCGGGCCTGGCCACCCTCGCCGGCGGCCTGTCGGCGCACCGCCCCGACCTGCTCGACGGCGTCGGGCTCATCGTCGGCATCGACCGGTTCATGTCCGAGGCCCGCGCGGTCACCAACTTCGCCGGCAACGCCGTCGCCACCGTCCTGGTGGCCGGCTGGACCCGCGAGCTGGACCGCGAGCAGCTCTCGGCGGCGCTGTCCGGTCAGGTGCCCTTCGACGAGGCGACGATGCTCGACGACGACCACGGCGACCTGCCCGCCGACGCCACGAACGCCGGCCCCGGCCGGCGCGACGCGCAGGCCGAGCTGCGGCAGGAGGCGCTCTCCTCGACCCGCTGAGCGGGCCCTCCCGGTCACACCCCCGACCGCATCCCCGACCACACCCCCGACCCCGGCCGCGCGCCGGAGCCGGGGGTGTGGTCGTCTGCGGCGGTGGCAGCCCCCCTCGACGTGGTCGTCGCCGGCGCCGGGCCGGCCGGGCTGTCGGCGGCGGCCGCGTGCGCCGCGGCGGGGCTGTCGACGGCGCTGGTCGCCCCCGCGGTGCGGCCCTGGCCGGCCACCTACTGCCTGTGGGCCGACGAGCTCGACGCCGCGGCCGGACCGCTCGGCCTCGATCCGGCCGCGGCGCGGACGACCATGGCCGCCCGGTACTCCCCCACCGTCGTCCGGACGGCGTCCGGCGGCGAACGGGAGCTGACCCGCGGCTACGCCCGGCTGCGCAACGACGCCGTGCACGCCGCCCTGCTCGACCGGTTCACCGCCGCCGGCGGGCGGCTGGTGACCGGCCGGGTCCGCGGCCTGCTCGACGACGACGGCGGCGAGGTCGCCGTCCTCGCCGACGGCACCCGGCTGGCCGCCCGCACCGTGCTCGACGCGCGGGGCGGCGGGCCCGCGACCGCGCAGCAGCGGGCGTGGGGCGAGGTGGTCGCCGGGCCCGTGCCGGACCTGGTGCCGCCCGACGGCGCCCTGTTCATGGACTGGACGGCGCTGGCCGCCCCCGGTGCTCCCCCGGCGTTCCTCTACGGCCTGCCCCTCGACGACGGCACCGTGCTGCTCGAGGCCACCTCCCTGGCCGCCCGGCCGCCGCTGCCGCTGGCGGACCTGCGCGAGCGGCTCGCCGCCCTGCTGGCGGCGCACGGGCTGCGGCCGGCCGGCGGGGCCGAGCGGGTGGCCATCCCGCTCGACGCCGCCCCGCGCCCGACCGGCCCCGGCACCCCGCTGGGCGCCGCCGCCGGGCTGGTGCACCCGGCCACCGGCTACAGCGTGGCGGCGTCGCTGCGCCTGGGCCCGCGGGTGGCCGCGGCGCTGGCCGCGGGCCGCGACCCGCGCCCGGTGGTGCGCGCCGCGCGCCCGCGGGCCACCGCGGCGCTGCTGGGCCTCGGCCTGGAGGTGCTGCTGCCCATGGACGCCACGGCCACCGACGCGTTCTTCGGCGCCTTCTTCACGCTCCCCGAGCAGGCGTGGGCGCCCTACCTGGACGCCGGATCGCCGCCGTCCGCCGTCGCCGGGACGATGGCCCGGGTGTTCGGGGCGCTGTCGCCGGCGCAGCGGGCCCGGCTGCTGCGCGGCGTCGCGGGCGGGACCGCGGCCCGGCTGGTGGCGGGGCTCAGGCGGGCGCGGGCGGCGGCGTCGGGTCGATGACCGCGGCGTGCTCCGGGAGCACCCCGGTGCGCCGCCGCTGACGCAGCAGGTACCAGCCCAGGCCCACCGCGACGATCGCGCCGATGAACACCGGCGCGGCCCACTGCAGGTACCAGTGCTGCTCGCCGGTGGCGTTGTAGACCTCCCGCCGCGGCCAGGCGAGGTTGACCGCCATCCCGGCGCCCCACAGCACCGCCAGCACGTTCACCGGCAGGCCCCAGCGGCCCAGCGAGAAGCGCCCCGGCGCCGGGCGCCACCGGCCGCGCAGGCGGGCGACCAGCATCGGGCCGGTCACCAGCAGGTACGCCAGGTAGATCATCACCACGGCGATGCTGGTGAGGGCGGTGAAGACCTGCGGCTGGCGGACGTTGAGCAGCAGCACGCCGATGGCCAGCACCCCGACGACGACGGCGGGGACGACCGGCGTGCGCCGCCGCGGGTCGACGTGCGCCAGGCGGGCCGACGCCGGCAGCGCGTTGTCCCGCGCCATCGCGAAGGTCATCCGGATCGCCGCGGTGTGCACGGCGAGGCAGCACACGGTGACCGCGACGACGATGCAGACGAGGAACGCCTTGCCCAGCCCCGTGCCGGCCACCGAGAGCAGCACGTACTGCAGCCCGCCCCCGCTGCTGGCCAGTTGCGGGTCGGCGAGGCTCGGGGCGGCCATCAGGCCGAACAGCAGGATCAGCCCGCCGAGCACGAAGGAGGCGGTGATCGCCCGCAGGATCGCCCGCGGCGCGGTGCGGCCCGGGTCGATGGTCTCCTCGCCGAGCGAGCTGGCGGTGTCGAAGCCGTACATGACGTAGCCCGACGCGAGCGCGGCCACGAGGAAGGCGCCGAGGTAGCCCAGCGACTGTCCCTCGCCGCGGCCGGCGGTGTCGAACAGGACGTCCTGCGGGCCGCGGGTGATCGCCAGCGCCAGCACGACGACGATGAGCACGGCGGCCACGAGCTCGATGAACACCCCGGTGCTGTTGATCCGCGCCATCAGCCGCACGCCGAAGGCGTTGATGAGCGTGGTGACGGTGATGAGCAGCCCGCCGAGCAGCACCGCGTTGACGGCGACGTCGTAGGTGCCGGTGCCGTCACCGACCACCTGGAAGCCGGACCACAGCTGCGGCAGCGTGATCTGGTACGCCAGCGCGGTCGCGGCGAGGGTGACCACCGAGGCGGTGAGCATCACCCAGCCGGCCAGCCACGACGTCGTCGCGCTGCCGAGGCGCTTGGTCCAGTTGTAGAGCGAGCCGGCCACCGGGTAGCGGGCGGCCAGCTCGGCGAAGCACAGCGCGACCATCAGCTGGCCGGCGAAGACCATCGGCCAGGACCACACGTAGGCCGGGCCCCCGGCGCCGAAGCCGAAGTAGAAGAGCTGGAACGTGCCGGTGAGGATCGAGATGTAGCTGACGCCGGCGGCGAAGCTGGAGAACCGGCCGATGCTGCGGTCCAGGTGCTGCCGGTAGCCGAACTCCGCGAGCTGGGGGTCGCCGTCGTCCGAGGGGCGCACGGTGGGGGCCTTCCGGGGAGGGGGTGCGGGCGCTCCACTGTGGCGGACGGCGCGGTCCCCGGCGACCCGGGGACCGCGCCGCGCTCGTCAGCCGGCCGAGGGGGCGAACTGGGCCCGGGCCGCCGCCTCGCCGCCGGCGACCTCCTCGGGCGTGGCGGTGCCCGACGCCGTCACGGTGGCCACCCAGGCGTCGATCGAGGCGGCGTTGGCCGCGCGCACCCCCTCGCTGCCCTCCCACGCCACCGGGTCGCCGACGTCCTCGCCGTCGACGTGCAGCGCGAGGCCCAGCAGCGCGACGTCCCAGCCGGGGCCGACGAACAGCGCGCCGGCGCCGCTGCCGGCGAACGCGGCGGGCACGGTGTGCTCCAGCTCCAGCGCGGTGCCCTGCCCCGCCGCGGCGAGCCGGACCGTGACCACGCTGACCGGCCCGCCCCAGGTGAGCACGAGCGTGGAGGGCGGGGTGCACTCGCGGATCTCGCCGTCGGCGTTGCCCTCGACGGCGAAGCTGCCGCCCTGCCGGAGGTCGCCGCTGACCGGGGCGAACCAGCGGGCCAGCCGCGCGGGGTCGGTGACGGCGTCCCACACGTCGGCGACGTCGGCCGGGTACTCGCGGCGCAGGCGGACGGCGATCAGCTCGTCGTCCCCGGCGCCCTCCCGGGCGACGGCGCGGGCGGTCTCGGCGATCTCGGTCAGCAGGTCTCTCACGGTTCCTCCTCGGGCGGGGTGTCCTGGGGTGGGGTGTCCTGGGGTGGGGCGTCCCGGGGTGGGGCGTCCCGGGGCGCGGCGCGGCGCTCGCGCTTCCCCCGGGCGAGCTCGGTGGCGAGTGCGTCGAGGTGCCGGTCCCAGGTACGGCGGAACCGCTCGAGCCACCGGTCGACGTCCTGCAGCGGCGCGGGCTCGACGGCGTAGAGCCGCCGCGCGCCCTCGGCCCGGACCCGGGCGAAGCCGTTCTCCCGCAGCACCCGCAGGTGCTGGGAGACACCGGGCTGGGAGATGCCGAACTCGCGGCGGACGACGGCGGTGACCTCCCCGGCCGACAGCTCGCCGTCGGCCAGGAGCTCGAGGATCCGCCGCCGGACCGGGTCGCCCAGGACGTCGAACGCGTGCACCTCCACACTGTTTCACTGCCGACTGATATCAGTCAATGCTTATGTGCATCCGGGCAGGCCGGGACGCCGCTACCCTCCCGGCCGGTGAGCGCCCCGTCCCCCGGCCCCCTGGCCGCGCTGCTGCGCCGGCTCCGCGAGCGGGCGGCGCTCAGCCAGGAGGAGCTCGCCGCGCGGGCCGGCCTGACGGGCAAGGCGATCGGCGCGCTGGAGCGCGGCGAGCGGCGCCGCCCCCACCCGCACACGCTGCGGGCACTGGGCGACGCGCTCGGCCTCGACGACGCCGAGCGCGCCGAGCTGGCCGCGGCCGCCCGCCCGGACGCCGCGGACCCCGCGCCGCCGCCCGGCCTGCCGGTGCCCGCCGCGCCGCTGGTGGGGCGCGACGCCGAGCTGCCGGAGGTCACGGCGCTGCTGCGGTCGGGGACCACCCGGCTGCTCACGCTCACCGGCCCGGGCGGCGTCGGGAAGACGACGCTGGCCCTGGCGGCGGCCCGGGTGCTGGCCCCCGGGTTCCCCGGCGGCGTCGCGGTGGTGGAGCTCGCGCCGGTGCGGGAGGCGCGGTCGGTGCTGCCCGAGCTCGCCCGCGTGCTCGGCGGCCGGCAGCCGGCCGGTCCGGCGGCCGACGCGGTCGCCGCGCGCCTGGGCGACCGGCGCTGCCTCGTGGTCCTGGACAACGTCGAGCACGTGCTGGACGCCGCGCCCGAGGTCGCCGCGCTGCTGGCCCGCTGCCCCGGCCTGACCGTGCTCGCCACCAGCCGGGCCGCGCTGCGCGTGCGGGCCGAGCGCGAGTACCCGCTCGGCCCCCTGCCGGTCCCCGCCCGCGCGGACGCCGGCACCGTCGCCGCCTCCCCCGCCGCCCGGCTGTTCCTCGACCGGGCGGCCGCCGCGGGCCGGCCGCTGTCCCTGGACGACGGGACCGCGGCCGACGTCGCCGCGATCTGCCGGCGCCTCGACGGCCTGCCGCTGGCGCTGGAGCTCGCCGCCGCGCACGCCCGCTACCTGCCGCCGTCGGCGCTGCTCGGCCGGCTCGACGACGCCCTCGGCCGCAGCCGCTCGCGCGACCTGCCGGAGCGGCAGCGGACGATGGCCGCCGCGCTCGACTGGAGCCACGACCTGCTCACCGCCGGCGAGCAGGCGCTGCTGCGCCGGCTGTCGGTCCTCGCCGGCGGCTTCGACCTCGACCTGGCACGGGCGGTGTCGGGCGGGGAGGACGCCGTCGTCGCGCTCGAGGGGCTGGTCGAGCAGTCGCTGGTCGTCGCCGAGGGAGGGCCGCACGCGCGCTACCGCCTGCTGGAGCCGGTGCGCCAGTACGCCGCAGCGCGGCTGGCCGCGTCCGGGGAGGCGGACGCCGTCGCCGACCGCGCCGTCGCGGCGGTGCTCGCCCTGGCCGAGGGGGCGCGCACCGGGCTGCCCGGCGCGGAGCAGGGCGCGTGGCTCGACCGGCTGGAGCGCGAGCACGGCACCCTCGGCGTCGCCCTCGGCCGGCTGACCGCGTCGGGCCGCGCCGCCGACGTCGCCGCGCTCATGGAGGCGACCTGGCTCTACTGGGCGGTGCGCGGCAACGCCGCCGAGGGCCTGCGGTGGCTCGGCCGGGTGTCCCCCGACGGGCTCGCCCCCGACGACGGAGCCAGGCTGCTGCTGGCGACGGCGGCGCTCCGGTACGCCGCAGGCGACGTCCCCGGCACGCGGGAGGCGGCCGCCGCGGCGGCCCGGACCGCGGACGCTCCCGACCTGCGCTCGCTCGCGCTGGTGCTCACCGGCTCGGCCGCCGTCTTCACCGGCGACCTCGACGCCGCCGCGGCCGAGCTCGACGAGGCGCTCCGGCTGGCGGAGGCGAGCGGGCAGGCGTGGGCACGGGCGCACGCGGTGACCGCCCGCGGGCAGCTGCTGCTGCGCGCCGGGGAACTCGGCGGGGGCACGGCCGAGCTCGCCCGGGCGGAGGGGCTCGCCCGGGAGCTGGGCAGCCCGTTCACGCTGGCCACGGTGCTCAACGTGCAGGCCTCCCTCGCCTGGCTGGCCGGCGACGGCGACGCGGCGCTGGCTCGGTGGACGGAGGCCGCGGTGCTCGCCGCCGAGGTGCGCACCACTTGGACGCTCGCCTACACGCTGCCCGGGCTGGCCGCCGTCGCCGCCGCCCGCGGGCGCCCGGAGCTGGCGGCCCGGCTGTTCGCGGCCGGATCGGCGACGGCGGAGGCGGCGGCGGTCGCGGTGGCGTTCCCGCCCGACGTCGAGCTCGCCGCGCAGGTGCTGCCGGAGGTGCGCGCGGCGCTGGGTGCGGAGGCGTTCGGGCGGGCCTGGGACGCCGGCCGGCTGCTGCGCCCGGAGGACGTCCCGGCCCTGGTCCGGGACCTCGGCCCGGGACCTCGGCCCGGAGCCCGGCCCGGAGTTCAGCGGGTCCCGCGCACCCGGCTGACGTAGCGGCGGTACCGGCCGGCTAACACGGTGCGCAGCAGGACCCGGACCGGCCACGGGACGACGTGCAGCATCATCTCCCGCTCCTCGGGGTCGCACTCCTCCAGCAGCGCGCCGAACAGCAGCGGCAGGTGTCGCGCCGCCATCTGGCCCTTGCCGTGCTCGCCGAGCTGCGACCACTCCTCCTGCGTCACGTGCCGCCGGGCGAGCGGGAGAATCTCGCGCTCCTCCTCCTCGAGGTGGACGAGCAGGACCTCGCGCAGCGCGTCGACCGTGCCGGCCACCTCCTCGGCGACGGCGGGGCGGGCCTCGGCCTCCCAGCGGTCCAGGGCCGGCCCGAGCGCCTCCGTCAGCCGCTCGACCTCGGCGTGCTGCTCCTCCATCCGCCCGATCAGCGCGGCGTCGGGCGGGCAGCGCTCGAGCAGCTTGGGCCAGAGCAGGTCGTCCTCGGCGGTGTGGTGCAGGTGCAGGCCCTGCAGGAACATCCGGGTGTGCGCGGCGAGCACGGCGGCGCGGGCGGTGTCGCCGGGCGCCACGGCCCGCACGAGCCCGGGGACGAGCCGCAGCTCGCGGCGGAAGGCGCGGTGGACCACGTACATGTCACGGACGTCGGCCATCGGGACGGCGGGGGCGGGAGCGGTGTGCGTCATGGCGTCGAGCCTGTCGGCGGCGGCCGGCACGACCCACCCACAGCGCCCCCACAGCGGACCCACGACCAACCCACGGCACCCCGGCGGGTCGACATGGCGACAGCTCGATCCGCCGACACCTCGATCCGCCGACACCTCGACCCGGCGACACCTCGACGTCCCGACTCGGCGACGTCCCGACACGGCGACCGGTCGACAGCGCGACACGGCGACACCTCGACGCACCCGCACCCGAGGACGGGCGGCGTGAGCCAGGACGCCCCCGAGGTCGCGCTGACCCGGGCCGAGCTGCGGGCGGTCGCGGGCTTCGCTGCGGCGTGCGCCCGTCCCGCCCTCGCCCGCTTCGAGCGGGACCGGCCGGACGACCCGCGCCCCCGCGCCGCGGTCGACGCCGCGCAGGCCTTCGCCGACGGGGCCGAGCGCACGACGGCGCTGCGCGACGCCGCCTGGGCCGCGCAGCGGGCGGCGACCGCCGCTCGGGAGGCCGGGCAGCCCGCCGCCGCCGAGGCCGCCCGGTCCGCGATGGCCGCGGCCGGCGCGGCCTTCCTGCACCCGATCGCCCGGGCCACCCAGGTCGCCCACGTCCTGGGCTCCGCCGCGCACGCCGCCCGCGCGGCCGAGCTCGACGGCAACGACCCCGCCGCCGTCCTCGACCGCGCCCGGCGCACCGCCGGGCCCGTCGTCGCGGGCGTGCTGCGCCGCTACCCGCCCGCCCCGGCCGGCGGCGGGCGGGTCGGCGCGCTCGTCCGGGAGCTGGACGGCTCCCTGCGGTAGGCGCCCCGCGGGGGGCTCAGTGCTCCGAGGCGTGGTGGTGGAACCGCCGCCACGGGTGGCGCCGCGCCGTCGGCGCCGCGGGCACCGGCGGGGGTTCAGCCGGCGCCGTGGCGGCGCTCGCCGTCGCCCCGGCAGGCGGCGCCTCCCGGCGCGGCGGGCGCACCCGGTCGGCCAGCCGCTCGCGGCTGAGCTGGTGCTGCAGCCCCATGGGGTCGCAGCGGTGCCCGCGGGCGGCGACGTCGTGCTGCGCCTCCCACTGGGCGATGAGCTTCTCCTCCGCCGTCATCTCCCGGCGCCGGCCGTCACCCGAGCCCGGCGTGCTGGACCTGGTCATGGCGCTCCTCCCTGCTGCCGCCCGGTCCCGGGCCGGGCGTCGTCCCGTGCGTCGTCCCCTGCGGGCGCACGACGGTCACCGGGCACGACGCCGCCCGCAGCACCGACGTCGCCACCGACCCGGGGAGCCGCCCGCGCGCGGCGCCGCGGCCACGGGCGCCGACCACGAGCAGCGCGGCCCCCTCCGCGGCGTCCAGCAGCGCGTCCACCGGCGCCCGGTGCACCGCGCGGCACTCCACCGGCACGCCCGCGGGCACCCCGGCCGCGGCGACGTCGTCGGCCAGCGCCTGCCGCACCGCCGCCTCGTAGTCGGCCACCGGCGGCACGTAGCCGCACTCCCAGGTGGCCGGCCGCGGCGCGGTGGTCAGGCTCCACGCCCGCACCACGAGCAGCGGCAGCCCGGCCCGCGCGGCGAGCGCGCCGGCCCAGGCCAGCGCCGTCCGGGCGCAGGCCGACCCGTCCACCCCGACGACGATCCCGGCGTCGAGCCCCGGCGTCGTGTCCACGGCAGCGCACCTCCCGGCGGGTCGGCGTCCGGCCCCCGTCCCAGTGCAGCCCTCCCCGACCGCGGGCGGCAGGGCCGGAGGTCCCTGCCGCACCGGTCAGACCTCCTCGGCCTCCAGCTGCCCCGTCGCCCGCTGCACCGAGCCGGCCACGACCACGACGACCACCAGCGCGGCCAGCGCGCCGATGACGGCGACGGCCGGCAGGTCCAGCAGCGCGTCGAGGCCGGCCACCACCGCCGCGGCCAGCGGCCACCACCACCCGCGGCGCACGTCGCCGGTCATCGCCGACGCCGTCACGCTCGCCGACGCCAGGTACAGCGCCACGCCTCCCGCGACGAGCAGCCGCGTGCCCGGCGGCACGGCGCCGGCCTCGACGACGGCCAGCTCGATCCCCGCGCCCACGGTCGCCAGCGCCAGCGTCAGCGGCAGGTGCCCGAAGACGTAGACGTCGAGGGCGTGCGTAGCGCGCGGCTCCCCGGACTCGTCGAGCAGGCGCTTGGCGCGCGCCCCGGCGAGGTCGAAGTAGCTCCACCACAGCGCCGCGGCGAGCACGAAGGCCAGCGCCGCCACGACGACCGAGTTCGCCGTCCACTTCGCGTCGTAGAGGCCGTGCGCCACGGCCGCCACCGGCTCGCCGAGCACGAGGATGACGAAGAGCGCGAACCGCTCCGGCAGGTGCTCGACGTGCACCGGCACCTCGGCCGAGGTCCGCGTCGCGAGCAGCGGTACCAGCGCCTCGACGAGCACCGCGGCGAGCCAGAACGCGTAGGCGGCCGGCCGCGGCACCGCCAGCGACACCGCCCAGAACGCCGCACCGGCGGCCGCGCCGGTCAGGTACAGCCGGGTGATCGGCCGGGCGTCGGGCACGTGCACGTGCGCGCGGCGGTACTGCAGCAGCAGCAGGCCGCGGAGCACGAGCTGGCAGACGACGAAGACGGTGGCGCGCTCGCCCGTGGCCTCCGACGCCGAGGCCGCCAGCCCCACGACGGCGGCCATGCTGGCCAGCTTGTAGACCCGGTAGACGACGTCGTCGTGGTCGAAGCGGTTGGCGTAGAGCGTGGAGCTCACCCACGACCACCACACCGCGCCGAAGAGCCCCGCGAAGACGAGGTAGCCGTGCACCGTGACGTCCTCGCGCAGCGCCTTGGCCAGCTCGGTCAGGACCAGGACGAAGGCCAGGTCGAAGAACAGCTCCAGCTTGGACGCCGAGCGGTTGTCGTCGGTGCGCAGCTCCGGCGGCCGGACGGCGTCGGAGCGGCCGGTGAGGCGGTCGACCAGGCGCCGGCCCGGGCCCTGCTCGGTCATGCGTTCCCCCTCGTGGACGTCGGCGCCGGGCGCTCAGGGCGCGGCGGGAGCGTCCGCGGCCGGCGTCGACCGGCTGAGCTTGCGCCAGATCCAGCTCGACGGCACCCGGTGGCCGGTGACCAGGTAGTCGGCCACACCGTCGATGAACAGCGTCGCCTCCACCTCGCGGTGCACCGCGGCGCGGCCGGCGAACAGCAGCTCGTCGCCGGGTTCGAGCTCCAGGTCGCCGTCCGGGGTCAGGAGGGCCTCGCCCCGGCGCAGCACCAGCAGCGGGACGGCGAGCAGCGTCCGGTCGCGGTCGGCGGGGTCGCGCAGCAGGTCGGCGAGGCGGAACCCGCCCCGGGACAGCCGGGGGTGGAGCGCGGGGGCGTCGTCCGGCGTGAGGCGCACCTTCCAGAGCGCCTCGAGGTGGGTGCCGCACGCGTCGAGCAGCCGGTCCACGACGCCGGCCGACCACTCGTCGCTCTGCCCGGGCAGCTCGCGCAGGAAGCGCCACAGCAGCGGGGTGCTCAGCCGGGCGTAGGCGTCGTGGGCGACCACCTCGGTGGGGACCAGCAGCGCGTCGACCTCCATCGCGGCGAACAGCGCGGCGTCGGCCGGCTGGTTCTGCCGGGCGGCGACGAACAGGCCGGGGTTGATCCGCCGGGCCTCGGCGATCAGCGACAGGTTGGTGGTGTCGTTGTCGGTGCCGGCGACCAGGCCGACGGCGCCGGCGAGGTCGGCGGACCGGATGACGTCGAGGTCCGCGGCGTCGCCGACGATCGTCGGCTCCTCCTCGGGCGAGGGGTCGACGGTGGTCACCTCCAGGCCCTCGGCGCGGAGGTCGGCGGCGAAGTGCCGGCCGAAGCGCCCGTAGCCGCAGACCACCCACCGGCCGGGCGCCGGCGCCGTGCCCCGGGGTGTGAGCTCCGCGCCCGGGCCGCTCTCCAGCCAGGTCATCAGCTGGTAGGACGCCGGGGTCCGCAGCGCCAGGCGCAGGTGGTCGCCGAAGCGGTCGAAGGGGTTGACGACGGTGGGCGACCCGAAGCCGGCCATCCGCTCGGCCACCATCGGCGACGTCGTCCGCGACACCACCGGCAGCTCCGGGCGCAGCAGCGCCGCCGCCATCGTCACCGCGAGGTTGGCCTCGTCGTCGCCGGTCAGCGCCAGCACGCCCTCGCACCACGGGTGCCCGAGGCCGGCGACGCCGAGGACGTGCGGGTCGCGGGCGTCGCCGACGATCCCCGGCACGTCCCCGCGGTAGGTGGCGATCTCGAGGGCGTCGATGCGGGTCTCGGAGATGTCGACGACGGTGAACCGGCGGCCCAGCGCGTCGAGGGAGGCGCCGAGGTTCTCCCCCGCCTGCCCGTAGCCGGCGACGAGCAGGAACGGCTCGCGCAGCCGGGTGACCTTGCGCGACACGTGCCGCAGCGCCAGCGCCTGGCGGAACGCCCGGTCCTGCACCAGCGCCAGCAGCGACCCGATCGCGTACGCCCACCCGACGACCGTCAGGTAGATCGTCGCCGTCGTCCACATGCGCTGGGCGTAGCTGAAGGCGAACGGGATCTCGCCGAAGCCGATCGTCGTCGCGGTGTAGCTCATGACGTAGAAGGCGTCGAAGAGGCTCAGGCGGGCCGGCTGCCCCTCGGCGTCGACGCCCGGGATCAGCGAGAGGCCCAGGACGCTGACGAAGAAGATGACGATCAGCGTGATCAGCGGCGCGCGCATCCGCCGCAGGACGGTGAAGACCGTCGCCGAGCCCTCCGCTCGCGGCACGACCGGACGGCGGCGCACGCGGCGGCCGCGGGTGGTCACCGGGGGCGGCGGCGCGGTCTCCACGGTCGGCGCCCGCTCAGTGGCGCTGGAAGGACACGGTCTCGATGACCAGCAGCACCACCGAGACCATGTTGGCCACCAGCGCCCCGCCCGACAGCGACACCATGCTCGCCGTGGCGGTGGCCGTCAGACCCTCGGCGGAGACGTGCACCGCCCACGCCCAGGTGATCGTGGCGGCGATGAGCTGCAGGTCCGCGACCAGGCTGGTGGCCAGGTGCACGGCGCCGATCTGCGTGCGGTCGCCGAACTTGAGCACCGTGGCGATGAGGCTGACCACCAGCGCCGCGAACAGCTCGTAGACGTTGTGCACCGCCGGGTCGTCGATGTCGCCGATGAAGAACCCGAAGTTGATGGTGGCGGCGAGCAGCACGAAGAAGCCGAAGACGACCTTCTCGAGGTTCATGCGACTCCCGCGGCGGTGGGTGCGACCGTCCGGACACTAGTGCCGCACCGGACCGCCCGCCGGGGGACGGCGGGCGCCGGGGGGGGGGGGGGGGGGGCGGCGGGGCGGGGGGGCGGGGGGCGCCGCGGGGGGGGGGGCGGGGGGGGGGGGCCCGCCCCCGGTGGTCGGCG